>JBJEKY010000042.1:0-21465 GCA_051878875.1 Lachnospiraceae bacterium
TCCCGTCGGCTCACAATGAGTCCACTGTTTTTCAACAAACGGAGATGATGGGACACTGCCTGATCGGACATTTCCATGGCCGCAGCAATATTTCCAACACACTCCTCGCAGTGGCATAATAACCAAAGGATCCGCAGCCGGCTGGGATCACTGACCAGCTTAAACACTTCTGCCACCTCCGTGCACTGGTCGGTGCCGGGCATACAGGCTATTACTTTTTCTTCGTTTTCACTGTGTTTATGCGGTAATTTTATCTCAGACATCTTTCTTCCTCTTTTCTAACTTGCTCCGGAAAATACCGGCCCATTGATTTATACTCTCTTCCGATATACCAGTGCTCTTGTAGCATTGAGTACAGCCAGCACCATGACACCTACATCTGCGAAGATCGCCCACCACATATTGACGTAACCCACAGCGCCCAGAGCCAGGCAGATAAATTTAACACCCAGGGCAAATACGATATTCTGGTGTACGATCCGCAGGGTCTTGCGGGAAATTTCCATAGCCGTCACGATTTTCTCCGGATCATCATCCATCAACACGATATCGGCTGCTTCAATAGCCGCATCAGAGCCCAACGCTCCCATGGCAATTCCAATGTCTGCACGGGACAGTACCGGCGCATCGTTAATGCCGTCACCCACAAAAGCAAGCCGTTCTTTGGCACCTTTTTGCTCCAACAGGGCCTCCACCCGCTCTACCTTATCTGCAGGTAAAAGTTCACTTTCCACCACATCTACATGAAGCTGTTTTCCAACGGATTCTGCCACCTCTTTTGCATCTCCTGTAAGCATCACAACCTGCTTTACACCGGCAGCTTTCAATCCTGCCACAGCATTCTTGGCATTGTCTTTTATCACATCTGCAATAAGGATATATCCGGCATAGTTTCCGTCAATAGCCACATGGATCTGGGTTCCGATCTTGTCTGGTTCGGTCCAGGACAAGCCCAGCTGCTTCATCAATTTCACGTTTCCCACTGCCACATCTTGCCCGGTCACTTTTGCCTTCACACCGTGACCGCTGATTTCCTCTACGTCCGTCACAAGCTGGCTGTCAATTTCACTGCCATAAGCTTCCTTCAGACTTTTACTGATAGGATGGTTGGAAAAGCACTCCCCGTATGCAGCCATTTTAAGCAGTTCTTCTTTGGAAAAAGGCTCTGCCGGATGGATGTCGGTTACTTCAAATACCCCCTTAGTCAGGGTTCCGGTCTTATCGCAGACTACGTATTTTGTCTGGGATAAAAGCTCCAGATAGTTAGAACCTTTTACTAAGATTCCTTTCGCACTGGCTCCACCGATCCCTCCGAAAAAGCTAAGCGGAATAGAGATCACCAGAGCGCAGGGGCAACTGATAACCAGGGTGGTCAAAGCACGGATCAGCCATTTGGACCACATCGCCGGTTGTCCCAGAATTAAATTCGTTACCGGTGGAAGCACCGCCAATGCCAGGGCTCCAAAGCACACTGCCGGCGTATAATATCTTGCAAACCGGGTGATAAAGTTTTCAGATCTTGATTTTTTCATACTGGAGTTTTCCACCAGATCCAGGATCTTGGAAACAGTGGAATCCCCGAATTCTTTGGTGGTGCAGATATACAGCACACCTGACATATTTACGCAGCCGCTGATCACCTCATCCCCTTCTTTTACCTGACGGGGCAGGCTCTCACCGGTGAGTGCACTGGTGTTAAGGGATGCCTCACCTTTCTCTACTACACCATCTAACGGAATCTTTTCGCCGGGCTGCACCACAATGATACTGCCGATCTCAACATCATCCGGATCCACCTGCTCTATTTTTCCATCCACTTCAATGTTGGCATAATCCGGGCGGATGTCCATCAATGCAGTGATGTTTTTCCGGCTCTTACCCACCGCATAACTCTGAAATAACTCTCCGATCTGGTAAAACAGCATAACCGCCGTTCCTTCCACATAATCGCCAAGGGCAATGGCGCCCACAGTAGCGATGGCCATAAGAAAGTTCTCATCAAATACCTGACCATGCACAATGCCCAGTGCCGCCTTTTTCAGGATATCATAGCCAATCACCAGATATGGGATCATAAACAGCGCAACCCGAAGATATCCTTCTAAGGGCAGCACGCTAAAAAGCAGCACCAGTGCCGCTGAAATACAGATTCGGATCAATACCTTCTTTTGTTTCTTTGTCATGTTCTACCTCCCGAACTTCCGCCGTCTTTACGGTAAGCGGATAATGTACTCTTAAGCCCCGACTGCTTCACCTCAGCCTACAGATAAATCTCGCAATCAGACTCCACTTTTTTGCAGGCTTTCAATACATCCTGCATCACAGCTTCCTCGCTGGCACCCTCGGTAAATTCTACCTTCATTTTCTGGGTCATGAAAGATACGGTCGCATCTGCCACACCGGCTACTTTTTTGGTAACCTCTTCCATTTTAGCCGCACAATTTGCACAATCCACTTCAATCTTATATGTTTTTTTCATAATATCTTATCCCCCTTTGGAATCATTTTTATACTTACATTAAAACATTTGTTTAAATGTTTGTCAATAGTTAAATTTAAAATCTCTTGAAGCGTCGGTACAGCATGGTATATAATAGGGGATAGTTATGGGAATAGAGAACAAAAAGGAGAATGGATAATGAAGATATTGGTGATCAACCCCGGTGCAACTTCCACCAAGATCGCGGTTTACGAAGATGAAAAACAGATCTTCAAAGCCGGCATCGATCATGATGCGAAGGATCTGGCACCTTTTGAACATGTAGTAGATCAGTTTTCCTACCGGAAAGAGCTGATCCTTAACACACTGAAACACAGTGGCTATGAAATGAATGACTTTCAGGCGGTTTGCGGAAGAGGCGGACTGTTAAAACATATCCCCAGCGGAACCTATGCGGTCAACGATGCCATGATCCGCGACATTGAGAATCCGCCTTACGGTGAACACGCATCTAATCTGGGTGCCCTGCTCTCCAAAGATCTGGCAGACAGTGTTGGCATTCCTGCTTTCATTGTGGATCCTGTCTGCGTAGATGAACTGACGGATGTAGCCAGAGTTTCCGGCTATAAAGGAATGGAACGTCAGAGCTTTTTCCATGCCCTGAATCACAAAGGTATGGCAAGACGTGCTGCCGCGCAGTTGGGAAAACCTTACGAAGATTTAAATCTGATCGTGGTACATATGGGCGGAGGCGTTTCCATTGCAGCCCATGAAAAAGGCCGGGTTGTGGATGTTTACAATGTAAAAGATGAGGGCAGTTTTTCCATGGACCGTGGTGGCTCCCTGCCGGTAAATGCCATCATTAACCTGTGTTATTCCGGTGCAGACAAAAAAGAGGTAAAACAGCTTCTTGGCTCTAAGGCAGGCGTTTTTTCCTACCTGGGAACCAAGGATTTCATAGAAGTAGAAAAGCGTGCATTGGAGCAAAAAGATCCTGAAGCAAAATTGGTCTTTGACGCTCTTGCTTACCAGCATGCCAAAGACATCGGTGCCATGGCAGCGGTTCTTAAAATGGATGTGGATGCCATCCTCTTTACCGGCGGAATGGCAAACTCCAAGGCACTGATAGAGGCCATTTCTTCCTATGTGGAAAAAATAGCCCCCATCCTTGTTCTGCCCGGCGAAGCAGAGATGGATTCTCTGGCTCTGGGTGCCCTTCGGGTTTTACGGGGAGAGCCGGTCGGCGTTTATGAATAACCCAAACGCCGCCGACAGTTAGACAAAGGAGGCTTTTTATGCCAATAAATTACAACTTTACCGACCTGGTGAACACCATTGAACCAGGCAACCTTCTTTCCACTTCCAATTCTTTTCAGGATATGATGATGCGTTATCAGTGCGCCATCATGGAGGTAGAAACCAAGATCAAAGTACTAAACGAAGAGTTTTCTCTTCGTATGCAGCGTAATCCCATTGAGTCCATTAAGACAAGAATGAAATCTCCTGCCAGCATTTATGAGAAAATGGAGCGTCGCGGTTTCCCTCTCACCATAGAAAGCATGGAAAAGAATCTGAATGATATCGCCGGTGTCAGGGTGATCTGTTCCTTTCCGGAAGACATCTACAATGTAGCACGTCTGATCACCGAGCAGGATGATATCGTGGTACTTCAGATCAAGGATTACATTGCCAACCCCAAGCCCAACGGTTACCGGTCGTTACACCTGATCGTCGCCATCCCGATTTTCCTTGCGGACGAGAAGAAAAATATGAAGGTAGAGATCCAGTTTCGGACCATTGCCATGGACTTCTGGGCAAGCTTGGAACACAAGGTGAAGTATAAGAAAGATATAGAGAATCCCGAACAGATTGCACAGGAGTTAAAAGAATGCGCGGACATCATCGCTTCCGTAGACATGAAAATGCAGGATATCGAGCATCGGACGTCCTTTGTGAATCCTAATACTCCGCAGACATGATTCGTTAATGCATTTTCAAAAAGATTTACAATAAAACAAGCCGGGGCTGCAAGCAGCTTCACCTGTTATGAACCAAAACAGCCTGGACCACATTTACCGTGGTCTCAGGCTGTATGTATCTATAAACATATTGGTGGAATAGTAACGGTCCGCCGAATCCGGTAAAATGGCTACCACCATTTTATCCCGGTTTTCTTCCCTGCGACTGATCTGTACTGCCGCCTCCAGCACCGCTCCCGAAAGTTTCCCTACCAGAATCCCTTCGGTTTGTCCAACCATACGTATACGCTGTGCTGCTTTATCCGTATCCACAAGCCATTCCTCATCAAAAACTCCCAGAGAGTTTCCCGGCTCACCCTTCAGCTTCACCCCTACAACCTGAATATCGCGTCGTCGGCTTTTCAGAAATTCGCCGGCTTCCCAAAGACTTCCTCCGGTTTCTACAGCTCCCACAACCAGGTCCACCTGTCCTCCGGTATCTTCCCAGATTTCCAGTCCTACACAATCCTGCGGGTTTAAATTTCTGTCTTCAAAATTATGCTGAAACGACAAAAAGCTGCCCGAAAGTACCCGAGAAATATCTCTGGCTTTTTCCACAGCACCTTTGATTCCTTTGGCCGCTTCGGTAAGCACAATCTGCGCTCCGTAGGCCCTTATGATGGTTCTGTATTCCTGACTGACATTATCCGGCATCACAACAATAACCGAAAAACCGTGCAATACCGCCTGACCGGCAATTCCAATCCCCATTTCACCCCAGGTTGCCTGAATGATCACAGTATCCGGCCCCAGTCGTCCCTGCCGGATCCCATCGTCAATGACCGCCTTCGCCATACGGTCTGCAAGACTTCCGGTGGGATTCAAATACTCTAACTTCGCCAAAATCCGCGCTACACTGTTTTCCTTCTTCATGAGCCTTCCACATAACAGTAAGGGAGTCTGCCCAATGAGTCCGGTCATATTTTCCACTATCCTCAAACTTTTCTTCCTTCCTTACAAATAGTATGCCCTAAACATGATACGATAGAAACTTTCTCATATCGTCATTATATGTGTTTTTTGCATCCTTGTAAGGGGAAATTTGTCGAGACTAATGAAAACTTTTAGACACCATTCGACAAATCGTCGGCCATTTCCAGATCCAGCTCCATCTGCGCGATATAGGCACGCACCAGTTTCTGTTTCTCTGCCCAAAGTTGCTTTGCCTTCGGCGTCACCATCGGATCATAACCCGGATTCCAGAATTTCCTGGTATGAAAAAGCGCATCCTGAAAGCTGGATCCACCACCCATGCCTTCCGCCATACAATCCCAGGCAATACGCATGGCACCTTCCTCATCCAGAACATCCGCTTCCATTAAAAGCACCAGCTCCGGCACCTGATCAGATTCACCTAACAACTCTTTTCTTGAATGGTTTTCAATCAGATATTCCACCAGATCCAACCGTTTGGGATCCTTCCATATTTTTGCAGCACAGCCCTGCATAGAAGCATTCTCTGCCTCATTATGCTCACAAGTCCGGCATTTTTCCTGCCGGTATTCATGGAAAAGCATCCTGCTGTTTTCCTGATGCTTCTTGTTGTCCCCCAGGCTATATCCCACATCATGGAAGATAATGGCCAATTCCAGAGCATCCAGATCGATCTTCGGAAAATCCGACAGGATCCGCTTTGCCCACTTCATCACCCGACGGACGTGAAGGAACCTTGAGCGGAAAGGATATTGAGAAAAAGCGTTTCCACCACCAAAACTGTCGCAACCGCTTTCTTTTAACTTCTTTTCTACATATGTCCACTCATTCTCCCATTTCAATACATTCGTTGTCTGATGTTTCATAAAAACACCTCCAAGAAAAATATTACTATGAGTATAACACTCCCATTTTCCGAAAACAAGCCAGTTTACGTGAAATATTCTTGTTTTTTAAGACGCAAAAAATCCTGCGTCCCAATTACGCAGGATTCTTTGCTTTTTGTGTGAAAAAACTATATACAAATAACGTATCCCTTCTGCCGTTCGTATATGCCCGGTCCCAATCCCGGGCACACGGTAGTTTGGATACAGGGTCTTGCTACTTAATGGCAGAACTGGTGCCGATACGGTCACAGCCGGCTGCCAAAAACTGCTCCATTGCTTCCGGCGTACGGATTCCGCCTGCCGCTTTGATCTTAACATTCGGACCGATATGCTCTTTAAAGAGCTTGATATCTTCAAGATCTGCGCCGGCCGTTCCAAATCCGGTAGAGGTTTTGATATAGTCTGCTCCGGCATTGGTTACGGCATGACACATGGCAATCTTCTCTTCCCGGGTCAGATAACAGGTCTCAACGATCACTTTTAACACCCGCTGTCCCACAGCCTGTTTCAGAGTACGGATTTCTTCCTCCACGGCCCGGTAATCTCCGTTTTTCACATCGGAGATGTTGATCACCATATCAAGTTCTGTTGCTCCTTCTTCCACTGCCTGGCGGATCTCAGCAAGCTTTGCCTGTGTTGTGCTGTATCCTAACGGAAAACCGATCACGGTACAGATCGTCAGCTGATCGCCATATTTCTCATGGATCCTCTTCACATAGCAGGGCGGCACACACACCGATGCGGTATGATTAGCAATGGCCTGCTCGCATAATGTCTGAATATCTTCCCATGTTGCAAAAGCCTTTAACTGGGTATGGTCTACATGTGTCAATAATTCCTGATGTGTCATTTCTTCCTCCTAATCTATCAAAACGATGCACCTGCACCTCAAAATATTTCTTTTTTGTGTTAAGCACAAACGAATGCCTATGCCTCAAACCGCTCAACATTGTCTCTGGTCACCCTTGCAAAGATCAACGGCTCTGTCGCTGCCGGTTTCTGTTCTATAGTAACGCTGTCAAGAAACCTCTTTGTTGCAGCCTCTAACAGTTCTTCATGCTCCGTATACAAGGTCGCAATGGTCTGTCCTCGGCTTACCTGTTCGCCGGTTTTTGCCTGCAGAATGATACCTGCTGCATAATCTATGGTACTCTCCTTGGTTTCCCGACCAGCTCCCAACATCACAGACGCAATTCCGCAGCCCTGGGTATCCATATGGGTGATATAACCATCCTGTGGCGCTTTTACCTCACAACTATAAGCAGCCTTAACGAATTTCTCCGGATGCAGGATATACTCCGGATCACCACCCTGAGCTTTCACCATGGCAGCAAGACGCTCCAGGGCACTGCCGTCTTCTATGGCCTGTTTCGCCAGTTTCCTGCAGTCTTCTATACTGCCTTTACCGGCAAGATACAGCATATTGGCAGCAAGGTCGACGCAAACTGTAGTTAAATCCTGCGGTCCTTCGCCTTTCAGTGTCTGCACCGCCTCGATAACTTCCAGGCTGTTTCCGATATAGTTGCCCAGCGGCCGGTCCATATCTGTGATCAGGGCAACGGTACGTTTCCCGGCATTCTCTCCGATCGCCACCATTTCCTGAGCCAGTTTTACGGAATCCTCCACAGTCTTCATAAACGCACCGCTTCCGGTTTTTACATCCAACAAAATACAATCGCTGCCTGCGGCCAACTTTTTTCCCATAATGGATACGGCGATCAAAGGAATCGAATCCACCGTTGCCGTAACATCACGCAAGGCATACAGTTTCTTGTCCGCAGGAGTCATGTTACCGGATTGACCGATCACACTTAATCCTGTAGCATTTACCGTAGCAAAAAACTCTTCTCTGGAAAGGCTGGTCTTCATACCCGGGATGGACTCCAGTTTGTCCACTGTGCCTCCGGTGTGACCCAGTCCGCGCCCGGACATTTTGGCCACTTTTACCCCACAGGCTGCCACAATAGGAGCCACCACAAGTGTGGTTTTGTCTCCCACACCACCGGTAGAGTGTTTATCTACTTTAATCCCATCAATATCAGACAGATCAACCATGTCACCGGAGTGGGCCACAGCCATGGTCATGGCCAAAGTCTCCTCTTCTGTCATTCCCCGGAAATAAACCGCCATCAAAAAAGCGGCCATCTGGTAATCCGGTATTTCTCCTGCCACATAGGACGAGATCATCTCCTGTATCTCTTCCTTAGTCAGTGCACCACCATCTCGTTTCTTGGTGATGAGATCATACATTCTCACTGTACGTCATCCTCCTTTTGGCATATCCGTGTTTCCGGGCCTCTAAACGAAGCTACCGAAAAACGTCTAGTGCAGATTTGCCGGGCCAAAACTCTCCGGCAGAAGCTGCGCCAGGGTACAAATCTTATAATGTTCTTCATCTGCTGCCACAATAACCTGAAACTCTTTCGGATCAGTGAACTCCCGCATCACCTGTCGGCATACTCCACAGGGATAGGCATAGTCTTCCGAGCCGGGTTCCTTGTGGCTTTCCGAACCATCTTGCGATGCTGCCCCATCCTTAAATCCCACAATGGCAATGGCCTCAAACTCCCGCTCTCCTTCGGAAACCGCTTTGAAAAAAGCCGTCCGTTCTGCACAATTTGTCGGTGAGTAGGCCGCATTTTCAATATTACAGCCATGATAGATCCTGCCGGCTTTTGTCAGCAGTGCTGCCCCCACTTTAAAATCGGAATAAGGAGTATAAGCCATTTTCCTGGCCTGCAGCGCTTCCTGTACCAATTGCTTTGCGTCCATTTGCTGTTTTCCTCCATTAGAAAATCATAGCCATCAACCGATTGTTTAACCGGTCGACACCTATTTCATAATCTTCTCTTTAAAACTTCTTCCGTCCGTATTATTCTCTACTCCAAACAGATCCAGAATGGTTGCTGCAATATCACTGAAGGTTGTTCGTGTTCCCACATTCACACCTTCGGAAACATCGCGTCCATATACCAGCAACGGAATATACTCTCTGGTGTGATCTGTGCCGGTAAAACCGGGATCACAACCATGGTCTGCGGTGATCATCACGATGTCCTCATCCCGCAACTTTTCCAGCATGGTTCCCAACTGTTTATCAAATTCAGACAATGCATTGGCATAGCCGTCAATATCTCTGCGGTGTCCGTATACCATATCAAAATCCACCAGATTCACGAAACACAAGCCCTTAAAATCCTGATCCATCAATTCCAGGGTTTTCTCCATGCCGTCTGCATTATTCACAATTCTCTGGGTATGAGCGATACCTGCTCCTGCAAAAATATCGTAGATCTTACCTACGCCATAAGTATCATATCCTGCTGCCAGTAAAGCCTCTAACATGGTATCTCTGGGCGGTGTCAGAGAAAAATCATGCCTTCTGCTGGTCCTCGTAAAATTTCCCGGCTCTCCCACAAAGGGACGGGCAATGACTCTGCCTACACCCACGTCCCCGGTAAGGATCTTTCTTGCGATCTCGCAGTATCGGTACAGTTCCTCCACCGGAACCACATCTTCATGGGCTGCGATCTGGAAAACAGAATCTGCTGAGGTATACACGATCAGCGCACCTGTTTTCATATGTTCTTCTCCGTACTCAGCAATGACCTGTGTACCGGAATATGGTTTATTGCATAGCGTTTTCCGGCCGGTCAGCCGTTCAAATTCTTCGATAGTCTCTTTAGGAAAGCCATCCGGAAACGTTGGCAGAGGTTTCGGGGATACCACACCTGCAATCTCCCAGTGTCCAATGGTGGTATCTTTTCCTTTGGATGCTTCCTGGAGTCTTGCATAGCTGGCTACAGGACTTGCCGCTTTCTCTCCAACGGTTACTCCGTCTATGTTAAAGAGCCCCATGCGCTGCATGTTGGGTACATGAAACTTCGGGGACATTGTCACACTGGCTATGGTGTTAGCTCCCACATCCCCGAACTCTGCCGCATCCGGCTCATATCCTATTCCAAAGCTGTCCAGAACGATCAAAAACACTCTTCTGTCCATATACTTATGCCATCCTCTCTACTGTCTGTGCTTTTTTGCCGCACATTACTCCTCAACTGACTCCAATGCCAGTTCCATCATTTTGGTAAAGGACTTCTGGCGTCCTTCAGAATCCACTTCCTGCTTTGTAACAAAAGAATCGGAAATAGTTAAAAGGCAAGCCGCCTTTTTGCCCAACACCTTTGCATTGTTAAACAGCGCAAAGCTTTCCATTTCCACACATTTCGCATTATATTCTTTCGGGAAACGCTCGTAGCTTCCCATTTTGCTTTCTGCATAAAATACATCACTGGAATGCACTCTTGCTACCTTGCAGTCAATTCCCAGTTTCTTAGCAGTCTCCAGAATATGGTCATTTAACTCCTTCGTCGGATACAACACATCGTCCTCGCATCCGCACTGGATCTTTGCATAGCTGGACTGGCTGAATGCACTGTCCGCCAGCACTACATCATATACATCAAGATCCGCAGAATAAGAACCTGCAGAACCGATACGGATAATGGTTTCCACTCCATACATGGAATACAGCTCATAAGAATAAATACCGATACTGGGCATTCCCATTCCGCTTGCCATAACCGAAACCGGTTTTCCTTTGTAAGTTCCTGTATATCCATAAACATTTCGTACTGAAGTAACTAATTTTACGTCCTCAAGAAAAGTTTCTGCAATAAACTGTGCACGCAGCGGATCGCCCGGCATCAAAACTGTTTTTGCAAAATCTCCCTTGTTCGCGCTATTGTGTGGTGTTGCCATCTTTCTCATCCTCCTCAATAATCTTTCGCAGCTCATCCAATGATATGCTACTGTCTTTTCCAAATATTCTCACATAGGTATCGCCTTCAAGAGGGATTACCTCCGGAATATACTCTTCACTCTCAAAATGATGAACCATCAGAATCTGTTGCTCAGGATTCAGTATCCAGTATTCCCGAACTCCCATATTCATGTAGGTGGAAAGCTTTATTCCCATATCCCGCTTCTTTGTGGATGCTGAACTTACTTCCAAAACCAAATCTGGTCCACCTAAGACTCCCCATTTTTTTCGTTTTGTCAAATCACATAAAACAATTAGATCGGGAACCAGTTCGAACCGATCCGAACCTTCCATCCGTACAGCAACCGGTCCTTCCAAAACCCGACACTTTCCCCGGCTTTTCTGAATATAATCTGATAGCTTTATATCCAGGAAGTGAACAAGCTCCTGATGCAAGAGAGATGGACACCCCATATCATAGAGCTTCCCATCGATCAATTCCTGCTGATTCTCCTCTGATTGCAGGTAGTCCAAAGATGCAGAACGGGTATCTGGGGCCTCTTTTCTTGCATCTTTTAAATACTTAGCTGTTTCTCTTACACAGTCTGCGGATGCCTGCATGGCATATTGCATGCTCTTCCCATCATAATCTTCTTCTCGTCCGGTAAGCACCTGCTGAAGCGCCAAAAGCGTGGCCTGACGCGGTTGTCTGGTAGCACCATTTAGGATCTTCTGTATGGTCCCCACCGGAACGCCGCTATACTGGGATAATTTAGCTACACTATATCCACGCCGTTCCTTCAGTTCCCGGATTTCATCAACTGATATCACCATAAGAGGGTTCCTTTCGTTTTATACTATTTATTATAGCGCCCCGTTATACATTTTCAACCTTTTTTATCCTTTTTTATTCTTTTTTAATACTTTTCATCATTCGAGGTGACTTCTTACCTTACTCATCCCACCAGAACATTCTTTCCGCAAAATACCATGCCATACTTAAAAATACGCTCTTTCTCTATTCCCAGATCCAGCAGTTCCTGTTCATAAGCTTTCTCCTCGATCTGTCGCAATGCGTTTCGCAGAGTATCCTTCAGCTCTTTCTCACCGTCCAATTCATCCTGCACTTTAAACTCAATGACATAGGCATTCCCTGTCCGGTCTTTGGGCACAAGCATGACATCATACCGTCCAAAGCCGCTCTCCCTGTTTGATCTTATTGCATACTCATCTTGTAGATCCACCAAAAGCCCCAAGACCAACCCATGGTAGAACCGCTCAGGCTGACGGTCAGACGGCTCGCTCCCTGCATCAAAGCAGCTGACCATACTCACTGCAACATGATTTAAAAAGTAATTCATACGATCCACATCATTGGCAAGCAAAGCTTTTACAAAATCATTATAGGATCCGTTACCCTTAAACCACCTTTTAATCTGCCTTTCAAATTCCATATGAACTTCACGATTTACCAATTTCGCAAAGCATTTTTCCGGCCACTCAGTATTCTCCTCTTCACCGGCCATAGTCAGATATCCGCTATATAGTAACAGACTCCAAACAACATCCATATCTGTGTTTAAGGAAGTATACTCAACGTTATCCGAGTAATTGATCACTATGCTTTCGCCTTGAAGCAATCCCTCTAATTGCGTTTTAAATTTGTTATCCGCCTTCTTTATAAGCTGTCCGACCAAATCATTGGAACTGGTATTTGCCCAATAACATTCAAAACGTTTTTCTGAAAGATATTTACAGATTGACCATGGATTGTAGATATCTTTTCGATTACCGTAACAATATCCGTCGTACCATTGTTTTACCCGGCTCTTAATCTCCGGACTCTTTAACCCCTGTCTGTCCATGGCCTTAAATACTTCTTCCTGGGTGAATCCGAAGTACTCTGCGTACAGCTCCTCTTTTACCCCGCTCACATTGAGGTTATTCATATCCGAAAAAATAGATTCTTTTCCTACACGGGTAATTCCTGTCAGGTAGGACTTCCTTACATATTTATTGTTCTTTAGCGAAGATGAGAAAAATCCCCTCATCAACTCTGACATCTCTTTCCAATAGCCATGCACCCAGGCTTCCTGCATGGGCATATCGTACTCGTCCATCAGAATAATGACTTTCTGCCCGTAATGTTTGTTAAGATAATAAGAAAGTCTATTAACCGCGGTAATAATATGTTCCTCTGTATACTTCGCAAATTCATTGGTGTAAAACTGATAACTCTCTTTTTCCTGCTGATTTAAGCTATCCTCTTTCAGAATAAACTGGTACTCCCGGAATGTCTCAACGATCACATTCCATAATGCAGCCAATGCATTGTTGTATTTATTTCGCTTCACACTTGCAAAGGAAAGTGAGATGGTAGGAACGGTCCCCTGTAATTCCCGGTATTCTTTCTCATTCCAAATATCCAATCCCGAGAAAAGATCTGTTCTTCCTTTATATTTTGGCGAAAAAAAGCATTCCATCATACTCAGATTCAAAGTCTTCCCAAATCTTCTGGGACGAAGCACCAACGTTACTTCATCATTTCTTTCCCACCATTTCTTTATCAGCCCCGTTTTATCAACGTAAAAACTCTTGCTGCTAACCACATCTTCGAACCGCTGGGCTCCAATCGCCGGCTCCCCCTGCATATAGGAAGTATTGATCTGCTCCGCATAAGCCCGTAATCGCTGTTCCAGATCATGTAGCCTGCTTTTGATCTGTGCTGCCTCTTCTATCTGAACCAGAAGCTCCTCTCTTCCTTCAACCTTGATATACCTGCTATAACTCTTTCCATTTTCTGTCCATTGCAGGTATGGCTGTTTTTTTCCCTTTATTGTTTTGTAAATTAAGGTTCCGCGGGGTTTGGATGCCAATAATTCTTTACACTCTTCAATCTGTTTTGTAATCTCTTTTTCCGTCATCTGATCCCCTCCCCTTTTGTTTCATTATACGCAAAATAACCAATCGCGTCAACTTGTAATTGCGATTGGTTATCTTCTATAAGATCTAAGTTTGGAAATACATTCTTTTTACATCTTAGAATCCAACGATTTTCCTTTTTCTATGTGCTCAAAATTCGGCACATAGCGTTTCATGACCTTTACAACCTCTTCTTTGGTCACATCCTCTTTTTCAAAAACGCCATTCAGGTCTTCAAAGAGATCCTCCACAAACTTACGCTGAACAAAAGGTTTTTCCCGTATCACGCCCAGTGCGTTAAATCTTTCCAGGTCCACTTTCTCCTGATCGGTGTAGAATTCCTCATACGCTTTTTCCCCGGAGGTATTGGATCCGGAATAATGCACCGGGTACAGGTTGCCGCTGCCTTTTAGGCTATCTGCTTTTTCAATGGCCTCTTCATCCGAATCGCACAATAGCGGCTCGTATCCATGCTCCTTTAAAAGCGCTGTCGCAATGGCATCGAACGTCATCATCTGCGCCTCTCTTAGCTTCGGGAAAAAGATCTCCCTGTTCTCACCCAGCATGCAGGCCAGCATACAGATCTGACCGCTTTCCTCGGGAGAGACAAAATACCGGCGCACATCACAAGGTGCCGACAACGGCTGCAATTTGGATAATCTCGCAAGAAATCCTGCCGGCAGGGATCCATTAGAGAAAGCAACGTTGGCAAACCGTGCCGTTTTCACCGGGAACTTATCGGAATAAGCAAAGATCACATCTTCCATGATCCGCTTGCTGGCCCCCATGATATTCACCGGGTTTGCTGCTTTATCCGTCGACACGCAGAAATACTCTTCCGGCGGGTATTCTGCCAGAAGATCCAACAGGATCTTGGCATGCAGCACATTATTCTTCAAAAGTGCCTCCACGGAATAAATATCTTTTTCACTGCGTACATGCTTGTGTGCGGAAAAATTACCTACAATATCAAAGCCCTTCCTGCTTCGGAACATTTTCTCAAATACAGCTGAGGAAAAATCCATGGGATAAGGCACATAATCCTCGGGCACGAACATTCCCTTTGTAGACCTTAGATCCCTGGTCAGCTCCGCCAGGGCATTTTCATTGGTGTCCACAACTACAAGGCTTCCCGGCTCAAACGGTAGGAGAGCTTTGATAAAAGAGCTACCAATACTGCCTGCTCCTCCAATGACGAGAACCCGTTTCCCTTTTATTTTCTGTGAAAGTATCTCTTTGTTATTCTCAATGTCGGAAAGAAACATACTCTGCGGCCGCTTCGTTACTTCCCTTGCAATAAAATCATTTAAGTCAAACATATTCCTGTCTCCCTGTCCAGAAAGTCCGCCTGTTCGTGGACGTATTCTGTTCTAATCTTGTGCTGGTCTTGTTCTAATCTGCCTTCAGACTTAACTTTTGTTCCATGCGATGCATCTCTTCGAATTCACCCATATCCAGGAAGGAATCCTCGCTGATGGGGTACATTCCAACCTTACGGTCCTGTTTTAGCAATGCATCCACAAGATCTGTCATATGATAAAACGTATTTGCCGGTATTTCCTTAAGCAACTCCGGATTCAGCACATACATTCCGGTATTCACAAGATAGGACAATTTAGGCTTTTCTTCCATTTCCGTAATCTGTCCGTCCTCTTTTGAATGGATCACACCATAGGGCACCACCACATTTTTCAAGGCAGTGACCACCGTCAGTTCATTTTCCGACTCCTGATGATACCGGTAAATATCCGAATAATCCGCCTGGATCAAAATGTCACAGTTCGTCACAAACAATGGTTTCTCGAAAGGTTCTTCGATCAGCCGAAGGCTTCCTGCAGTCCCCAGCGGTTCATTCTCCTCCACATAGGTCATGGTGTAATCGGTTAACAGATCCGCGAAGTAGGATTTGATCATATTCTTTTTGTAATTTAGTGTTACCCAGAATGCTTTGGCCCCCTCATCCCGAAACCGGTCAATAATGCGTTCCATAATGGGAACGTCTCCGATGGGAATCAGCGGTTTTGGAAGAATCTTAGTGTATGGGTAAAGGCGGGTACCTTTTCCGCCGGCCATGACCACTACCCCTACATCCTTTAAGTCTTCTTTTCTGTTATTCTCACCCCGATACTCTTCATCGGCAACCACCATATCACAGACTACATTATCCGGGGTTACCACCGGTGCGATCCGGATGCTGTGGCGTTTCAGGAAATTTCTGTAATCAGAGACATTATTGGAATACAGGAATTTCGGATTTTTGTTCATTAGCTTGCTGATCTGCGCCTGCAGATCGCCGGTTTTGATCAGCCAACGTCTGACGTCACCATCTGTAATGGTTCCCACCAATTCGCCCTTGGCATTCACGATAAACAGAATACCCTTGGCGTTTTTATCGATTTTTTGCAGTGCGTCAACCACTTTTGTATCCGGATAGGCAAGAAAATCTTTCAGTTCTTCCAACTTCATAGGCTCACCTCATTTATCGTCTGTTTGATGGCTTCTACTACATCATCCATGTCTTCGTGTGTAATATTGGTACTACAGGGAATATTGAGGATCTTAGCTGCATAATCCCTTGCACAGCTTAAATCCGTGGCCATAGCACCTTCATAGGGTTTCTGCTCTGCTATCAGGCCCCAGATCGGTCTGGTACCTACCCCTTTTTCTTCCATCTTCTCAACAATCCGGCGGATATTAACATGATCCACGTTGATCTCTAAGGCATAGAACCAGCTGTTAGAGCTTGTCCCTTCCCGAAATGGTTTCAGATACACCTGTGGGATACCTTCCAGTTTCTTGCGATAGTATTCAAAATTCCTCTGTTTCCGAACAATGAACTCTTCCAGCTCTTCCATCTGTGCCACACCGATTGCCGCCTGCACATTGGTCATCCGATAATTGTAGCCGATCTCATTGTGCACGTAGAAAAGATGATCATCCTTGGCCTGAGTAGACAAATACGCTGCATGATCTGCTTTTTCCAACTCTTTTGCCACCAGCATGCCTCCGCCACCGGTGGTAATGATCTTATTTCCGTTAAAGGAATAAGCTCCGAAATCTCCTATGGTTCCCGCATAGTTTCCTGCGTATTTCCCCTTTAAGTATTTGGTTCCGAGAGCCTCCGTGGCATCTTCGATCACTTTCAGGTTATACTTCTCTGCAACATCCATAATACGTTCCATGTCAGCCATGTTACCAAACACATGTACCACAACGACTGCTTTCACAGGATGATCGCCAACCCTGGTTCTGAGAACCCCACCTTCAAAAATGCATTCTTCTTTGCAATACTTCTCCAGTTTCTCTGGATCCATACACAAACTGTCATCACAATCTACAAAAATGGGTTCCGCGAACTGGTATTTCACGGGATTGACTGCTGCGATAAACGTAAGGGTCGGCACAAACACCGCATCTCCCGGAACGACTCCGGATTCTATCAGCGCAAGATGAATGGCCGCGGTTCCGCTTTGACAGGCGACTGCCTTTTCTACATGAAGAAAGGCAGCCATCCGATTCTCCAGCTCGGTAATGCAGGCGCCTCCCGTGGACACCCAGCCTTCCGCTACCGCTTTTGAAACATATGCTACCTCGTTGCCTTCAAAATTTGGTACTGATAATGGTATAAATCTATCCATAAAAAACGCCTCCCTGCGATACTACTCTAGTAAGTATATCGACCAGTGAGGCGTTAGATTTTATAATTAATTCGGTTTTTAATGCTAACTACTCTTGTTCCTTTGCAGTTGCTATTTTGTCAAATAATTCTACGATTTCATCCTTTGTATACTGTTCCTTTTCTCCTTGTGTGAAAAGTAGACGCAATTCATACAGGGTAGCCATTTTCGTATCTTTTCTTTCCTTTTCTGTCAACTCTTCCATCCTTCCACCGCCCTTCTGATGATACCAGTATTTTTGTGGATTTATAGTGTTATGTAAAGTATTACTTATCAACGTGAAACATTTCCCCATGAAATTCATTCACACCCGGTACTTTGGCTCTCTTTATATCGCATTGCAGCTTCTGCCATAAAGAAATCATATGCATCATCCACATCGACGGAACGATCCTTCGGCATGATGTAAGCATAGCTTCCCGGTCCATACATGGCTGTATGTTCCGTATAGATCCTGCGCTTCACTAAATACATGGCCCCGTTGATCCGATAGTAGGTACCGAACTGATGACGTTCCTTGTTATCATCACGGTTCAGGAACCCTGCCATACTCCTATCCTCCGGCAAGGTATTGCACCACCTTGGAGAATGCTCCATCTCACAAACGCCAATCACAGAATCCGCCTGCTTTTCTTTCATCAGTAAAAATGCATTCCTCACATCTTCTGCATCCCTGAGGGGACTGGTAGGTTGCATGATAGCAAACGTATCATATACCTCGCCTTTTCGGTCATATTCTTTCAGAACATATTTAATCACCTGCTCCGTCGTGGCCCCGTCCGTGGATAGTTCCTCCGGTCTTAAAAAAGGCACGTCCGCCCCATATTTTATGGCAATATCAGCATACTCCCTACTGTCCGTAGACACATGTACCCGGTCAAAACAGCCGGACTTTAAACATGCTTCTATGGTATAGGCCATCATTGGCTTACCACAAAGCTCTTTGATATTTTTATGAGGAAGCCCCTTGGAACCGCTTCGTGCGGTAATGATCGCTATACTTTTCATCTGTTGTTCTCCATAACATCATAAAAACATTTCCGGGTATCTATCCTCTGCTCCAGTTCCTGTTTGAGAATAGAAACTATCGTTTCTGCCGTGTGCGGCTTCTCATATGGATTACAAACTGTGGAATAGCGGTTCTTTGAAATTCCACGCAGCGCCTCCTTAACAGCCATCTCAATCTGTTCTACCGTATTATCGCAATGTAAAACACTTTCTGCCGCCACACGTCCCTGTTGACGATCACCAATATCTATCGTAGGCAGATGAAAACTTGGAGCTTCGATCAATCCGCTGGAGGAATTCCCCATTACCATCACCGCCTGCTCTAAGCTACTGAAATATAATCGCCTGCCCAAAGAGGCAAATAGTTTCCAGTTCGAATGCTTGTTACATTCTTCTTCCCAAAGCTTGTTGATCCGTTCTCCTCCCTGATCCGCATTGGCTTTGGTGATTATATAGTGAAATTCCGGATGATCACACATCACTTCTGTCAACGGCTGTAACTGCTCCTGTATCTGCTGTCCCGACAATGTCTGAGGATGAAAAGTCACAATGATAAACGGTTGGTCTTCCGGAATGTCCAGTCGGCGGTATACCTCTTCTTTGGTATAGCTCTCCACATTATGGATATTCTCCACACCCAGAGCTCCCACATTATAGACATGATCCGGCTGCTCGCCCAACTGAATAACACGGTTACGATATACTTCGGTAGCAGCAAAATGCAGCTGGCTCATTTTGGTAATGGCATGTCGACAAGCTTCGTCCACTGCGCCCTCCGTCCGTTCTCCTCCATGGAGATGGGCAATCGGGATCCGATTCAACATGGCTGCCATTGCAACAGCCAGGATCTCACTACGATCTCCCAGAAGCAAGACCAAATCCGGTTTTTTCTCTTTGAAAAAAGCCCCGCACTGTTCCAGTGCTTTTGCCGCTATTTTTACGGGATCCGACGGATTTTGCATGATATCCAGTTCCACCAATTCTGTAAATCCTTCCTCCCGGATTTCCTCTATGGTGTATCCATATTCTTTTTTCAGATGCGTTCCGGTGACCATCAACGTCAGATTAAACTCCGGATCCTGATGGATTTTTTTCAACAAACCGGACAGGATCCCGAAATCCGCCCGGGTTGAAGTCACCGCACATACATGATATCCATGCTGTTTCATGTTTTACCCTTCCGATCTATGCTTTTCCCATAATCTGTTCATCTTCTTCGTAATCCCGGTCAGCCACCTGGCCGAGTATTTCATGATATCTCATAGGGCTCAATCCGTCCCCCGGTCGTTTGGCCGTGATATTCTCTGATGTAAAAAGCTCACCTTTTTGAATTCTGCAAGCTGCCACCAGACTCTTTCTGGCTGCAACGATATTTTTCTTTTCTGAGGAACTTGGCACTTTTTCTCCTGTTCCCATAGCTTTCTCAATCTGACGGATTCCCTCCACCATAGCCTGTAATTCGTCCGGCTCCAAGCTCGCCACGTGATCCGGTCCCGGAAGCGTCCGATCCAGCGTGAAATGCTTCTCGATCACCTGCGCGCCTGCTCCCACGGCTGCCAGCGGAATCGCAATGCCTTTTGTATGATCTGAATATCCCACCGGCACACGGAACACTTCTTTCATTGTCTGCATCGCCCGAAGGTTCACATCCTCATACGGTGTGGGATACTCTGTATTGCACTGCAGAATGATAATCTCCCTTGGTTTCTGTTGGGTCAGAACCTTCATGGCCGCCTCCACCTCGGCAAGATCTGCCATACCGGTTGAAAGAACCACCGGACGGTCAGTCTGTGCAATGGCTTCCAAGTATGGCAGATTCGTAATCTCTCCACTTGGGATCTTCCAAAAGTCCATGCCCAGACTATCTAAAAATGCAAGGCTATCAAGATCAAAGGGTGTGGAAAGAAAGCCGATGTTCCTTTCTTCACAATACCTCTTCAGCTCCCGGAAATCTTCCTGCGTTAATGCCAGTTTATTCAGCATCTCAAGCTGGCTTTCGTCGGAATGCAGATTCTTCTTCTGATATTCTGCCGTTCCTGCACTTCTTGCCACCAGCTTCTCCGGTTTAAAGGTCTGGAACTTAACATAATCTGCACCGGCTTTCGCTGCTGCATCCACCAGCTTTTTAGCCAGCTCCATACTTCCGTTATGATTTACGCCAGCTTCCGCAATAATTTTAACTGCCATACTCTTCCTCACTAGTTCATCGGTTTTGCAGGTACTCCCACTACGGTCTGTCCTGCGGGAATATCTTTTACTACCATAGCTCCGCCACCTACCGTAACGCCATCTCCCAGTTCGATTCCCTGAATACAGGTACTGGAAATTCCAAGGTAACAACCTGCACCAACTTTTACATTTCCTGCCATGGTTGCCCTTGGTGCCAATGTGGAAAAATCGCCCACGATACCGTCATGGCAGATCATACTTTCCATATTTAAAAATACAAAATCGCCAATATGCACATTGGTAGACAGCGTACAGTTGCGGCTGATGATCACGCCCTGCCCCAGACATACGTCCGGTGCCATATTACTCCTGCTTAATACAATGTTAGGAAACCGAATGTTTGGATTCTGACTATAAAGCTTCACCAGTTCAGCCCTTTTGGCAGGATCCGCAATACAAATGGCTACATTCACCGGTTCCTTTATGTTTAACAGATACCGATCATCTCCCAAATATGGGCAGATTCCCAGATTCTCCATGTTAAGATCTTCTGCCAGATCTACATATCCTTCTACCGACCAGGTAGGATTCGTTTTATTATACTCGCCGATCTGCCAGAACAATTCCCGCATGCATCCACCGGCACCAA
>JBJEKY010000043.1:0-3565 GCA_051878875.1 Lachnospiraceae bacterium
CAGCTGACGTAGACGATCCGCTCCGGCTTCATGGCAAGCATGGTTTCTAATAGTTTCTCATCGCAGCCCTTACGTGGCGGATCCACCACCACTACGTCGATAGGCTCTGCGTTCTTGTCCAATACTTCTCTGGCAAAAACCTCTTCTGCCTTACCCACGAAAAATTCCGTATTCTCAATCCCATTGATCCGTGCATTTTCCCGGGCATCCAGGATGGCCTGCTCAATGATCTCCACACCATGGACCTTCGCGGCTTTTTTCGCCAGGAAAAGAGAAATGCTTCCGGTTCCGCAGTAAAGATCCCACACATTCTCTTTTCCGGTAAGTCCCGCGTACTCCACGGCTTTCGCATAAAGCTTCTCGGTCTGCACGGGATTGACCTGGAAAAAGGACAGAGGACTGATTCGATAGCGGATTCCATCCAGCGTCTCTTCCAGATATCCGTCTCCCCACAGCACCCGGTAACTGCTGCCCATGATCACGTTGTCCCGTCTGGTATTGGGGCTTACGGACACCGACACCAGACCCTCCACGCGCTCACGAAGGCGAGTACACAGCTGTGCCTCTTCCGGCAGATTTTCTCCGTTGATCACCAGGCACACCATCCACTGTCCGGTGGCAAAGCCTTTGCGGGTCAGGACATGGCGCACCAGACCCTGTCCGGTGACTTCGTCATAAGCCGGCACATGGTACTCTTCCATATATTTCAAGATCACATCCAAAATGTTTTTATTCTCTTCATCACCCAGCAGGCAGTCCTCACACTCCATGATCATATGGGTCCTTCCGGCGTAAAAACCGGCTATCGGGCGGCCGTTTTTCTCTCCGATAGGAAACTGGGCCTTATTCCGATACCGATAAGGCTGGTCCATACCCACAATGGGTTCCATTTTCTCTATTATTTCCGGTCCGAACCCACCGATGCGCTGCAGGTTATTTTTCACCAGATTCTGCTTGAACCTTAACTGAGCGCTGTAATCCATGGCCTGGATCTGACAACCTCCGCAGGCCCGATGTAAGGGACAGGGCGCCCCGGTACGGTCCGGGCTGGGAGTAAGGATCTCCATCAGTCTGGCATAACCATAGGTTTTCTTAAGTTTGGTTATCTTCACCCTTGCCACATCCCCGATGATGGCATCTTTTACAAAAAGCGTAAATCCTTCCGCTTTACCGATGCCCTCTCCGGTATGGCTCATATCTTCAATTGTGACGGTGTAAATCTCGTTTTTCTTCATTCTTCCTACTCTCTGATATTTCCGAATATATTCGATGCAGGATGCACCGTTTAAAAAGGAGCACCGTTTTCCGGCGGTGCTCCGAACGTTCTAATTCTCCGTGGTTCTTCTGACATTGCTTTCAAACAGGCGGTTATAACCCATCCACGGGCTGCCCTCTTCTTTGGGGGAATTCAGCAGTTCCTTAAAGGTTTCCATTTTGGCATCCACATTATCGGCAAAGCTTAATGCCACTGCTTCCATCAGCGCCGGTTTCTTTGGTGAACCAAATTCCAGCTCCCCATGATGGGATAAAATGCAATGCTTTAACTCTGCTGCCAGCACCGGTGGAAATCCTTCGATGTTGCGAATGGCATCCCCGATCATTTCCGTTCCCATGATAATATGCCCCAAAAGATTTCCCTCATCCGTATAATCATTCACGGGAAATGCAGACAATTCTTTTATTTTTCCCACATCATGCAGCATAGCCGCCGTCAGTAGAAGATCCCGGTTTAACAGAGGATAATTCTTGGAAAAGAAATCACATACTCTGGTCACACTTAAGGAGTGCTCCAAAAGTCCCCCGATGAATCCATGGTGCACACTTTTGGCCGCGGACTGTCCGCGAAAAGCTTTTACCAGATCTTCATCTTCTACCAGCATTCTATTCACTAAGCGTGAAAGATAAGGGTTCTCAATGGACTGTATGAAATCTTTCAACTCTCCGTACATCTCATCGATATCCCGACTGCTGACCGGCAGATAATCCGCGGGATCATATTCGCCTTCTGATGCCTTGCGGACACGCTTGACGTTTAACTGCAACGTTCCCGCAAAATTGGTAACTTCTGCCCCTATTTCTATGTAATCTAATGCATCACATTCCTCAATCCCCATGGAATTCGGATCCCAGATCTTCGCGTCAATGGTTCCGGTTTTATCCTGAAGGATCAGGGAATCATAGGGCTTGCCGTTTTTCGTCACTGCAGAAGTTCTCTGCTTGCACAGATAGATCGCATTCACACGTTCCCCTTCATGCATGGTTTCAATATATTTCATGTTGTTTCCTCGTCTTTCTTTTTATTGTTCCGTTACGGTGACCTCAACCATCATCTCGGAATATTCTCCGCCGTTGTAGCGCAGGATCTTAAGTCGTACCGTTTCTCCCGGCTGGGTCCGCATCAGAGATCTGGTATATTGTTTCGCTGTGGATATTTCGTCTTTTCCGAAGCTTACCACCACGTCGCCCTTCTGGATTCCCGCATTGACCGCCGGAGAATTCAGGCTTACACCGTCTACATAAACACCTTCAGGAATGCCGTATATCTTTGACAGATCCGATGAAATGGTGCTTACTTTGATTCCTATGCACGGAATCGTTTCTTTGTTACACAGTTTTTCCAGCACATCCGACAGATCACTGATTGCTATTGCCTTTAACACTAAGCTCTCTCCCGCCTCATCTCCGTCATGAGTCAGCACACCGATCACCCTACCGGTCTGACTGATGAGAAAACCTTCCGAGTAACTTTTTCCCAGGATATCGGTTTCCAGGATCGCCTGCTCCCTGTCCTGATACTGCACTTTTCCGCGCACCGAGGTTAATTCTCCCACCAGCGTGGAACGAAGTTCTCCCAATGGACATCCCACCGCGATCACATACTGTCCCCGGTTAAGCGCTGTTGAATCACCGATTTCAGCAATGCTGATAGTATTTCGGGTATATTTGGTCAGATCTTCTAATGCCACACGGATGACCAGAATACCCGTTTCTTTGTCGCTGGCATATACCTGACCGGCAACGGTCTGCCCCCCGTAAAAAGTGACCTGTGCCGCTTCACTTCCCTTTACCGCATTCGGTGTAGCCAGGATCAGCACCTCATCCGAAGTCTGTGTGATGATGATTCCGCAACCGGATCTGGAATAAGCCATTTTTCCAGTTCCGGAATCGGCCAGGTTAATTCCCACAAGGGTTTTGCCTGCCTGGTTTCCCACTCCGTACAAAGAATAATTCATCTGCTGATTATTGGTAAGCACATCCCGGTCGCTGGCTATCTCCGCATTGTCCATGATCGACTTTTGATTATCCGTATCCTGGCTTCCTCCCACCTTGATCACCACACTGCTGTCTTCATTTAAACCCAATGCGCTCCTCAATTTCGGAGTCAAAAGCACCACCACCACGGATACTGCCACTCCAAAAGCCAGACCGACGCATAATCCGGTCAACATCTTAGAAAATAATTTCTTCCTGTTCAATGGTTTGTTTTTACGTTTTATCTCCATATGGTAACTCTCTATACTTTCTTATTTATTTTGCACAAAAAAGCCTGTATTTTAGCCATTTG
>JBJEKY010000044.1:0-20519 GCA_051878875.1 Lachnospiraceae bacterium
CATGAGAGTTTATACAAATTGTTAAAAAAATATTAAAAGTGTGAATTAAACAATTTTTATAGGTATTGGATTCGTAGTCATCTGCTATAAGTATAGGCATACTGGCAACTTTAGCCTCACCAATATACCAGTCCGCCGTTCCCACAACAGTGCCCTTTTTCAATGGTGCGGATAGATTCTTCTGAATATTAATGCAGGAAATGCAGGATTCTCCTAAAAGCCCCGTATAAGTTCTCTTCCACTCCGGATTTTGAAAAACGATCTTTAGTTCTGAATTCTTCCGGTCGGATGAACTACCTATGCGATGACAAAGATTATCCGCTGTTACCCGGGGAAGCATGGTCTGTTTTGCAGACACGGTGTAATCGGTTAAATTCTCCGAAAGGAACTTTAGCAAAGCCTGCATATCCCGCCATTTATAAGTTTTATTATTGGGCCAGCCACATGCTAAAAGACTGATTCCCAGATTATGGTCTTTTATGGTCACACCGGAAACATAACAGTATCCTGCCTTGGCAGTGAATCCGGTTTTTCCGCTGACCACCCTTTCATCAGACAACATACGGTTATGATTATTCAGGGAAAATGTTCTTACCGGATGTCCCTGGGTTTCCTGACTGGAAATCTGTTTTACCGTGGTACGGGTAATCTTTAAGAATTCATCTTTTTTTGGCGACAAAAAGCAACAATAAGACATGATCCTGGACAGATTGCTTGCCGAAATGCTGTGTTCTTTTGTTTTTCCATTCACTGTTGTGGTTGCGTCAAGCCCATTGGGAGTTATAAAGTAAAACTGCTTATCACAGATTGTAGCTGCTTTTTCATTCATCAGCCGTGCAAATCCTTCCACCGTTCCCCCTATATGCTCGGCTATGGCTACAGCAACATCGTTGTAGGATTCCAACATAAGAGCATACAATAGATCCCCTAGAATATACTGCTCTCCTTCCCGCATTCCCATACGTACCTGCGGCATCTTGGCAGCATAAGAACTAACCGAAACAGTATCTGACAATTCCGCCTGCTCCAATGCTATGATACAGGTTAATATTTTGGTAGTACTTGCCATAGGCACCTGTTCAAAACCCTTTTTAGCAAACAACACGCGCCCCGTTTCAACATCCGTTACAGCGGCATATGTCGCATATAAAGTTGGCTCATTTTCTGCATATACCGGCTTTGCTATATCCAAAAGCAGGATGCCGAGCATAAGCAATGCCGTTACACGTTTTTTTCTTCTCATCTTCTTATTCCTAACCCGTTATTCTTGTTTATTATATCTTTTCAAGCAAAAAAATATGTTCCTCCGCAATCCATACGAAGGAACATATCATAATCGTTTAAAAAAGACAAACGCTCATCGTTTTAAAATTTTTTGAAATAACATCGGATAGAAAAATGTGATGAACAGGATCAGAAGGAAGTTCTGAACACCCAGCCAGAACATAGAATCTCCCGGCAGAACCTGAAGCAATTTTCTGACCACGACCAGCAATACCAGACCGACTACACATTTTGCAACCTGGATCGGTGCTTTTTGCCTTGGGTCAAATCGAAGGAAACGTTCTTCCAGAACATAGCCTACTACGAACCCCAATGCCGCCCCGGTAGTTTCGGCGCAATCATAAGCGTAGGCTATTTCTACAATTCCATTTAAGGCCAAAATATATCCATACACAAACAATGCAATTGCCAGCAAAGCAACTATACAAAGCAATCCGATCGGATAACTTTCTCCCTTTCTCTTGGATGCGTTTAATAATCTATCCGTCAGCCAGATACAAAGTGCGGAAATCAAGATAGCGCACAACACATCCTTCGGTGTATGAACACCCAGAAACATCCGGGAAAAACCGATCAGGATCACCATTGCAAAACAAAAAATCCGAATTCCTTTTTTCCTGGTCTTATAACCTGCCGTGCCATAAATCGCTGTTGCACTCTGGGTATGTCCACTGGGAAAGGAATAGCCGGTAGCTGCGCTAACAGCACTTTTCACCGGTTGAAATTCAGGATCCAGAATCCAGGGTCTGGGAATACGAAACACTAGTTTCAGTCCCTGGACAAGGGCACCCGACAGACAAAATGTAAATCCTGCCTGAAATGCCAACTCTTTTTGGATGCACCAAAAACAGATGCAGATCAATACGATCAACAATGTCTGTTGTCCAAACAGGGTAACGGTCTGAAACAATTCTTCTGTAAATGGTGTCCGAAACCGGGACAAAAACCATAAAAAGTCCATTACTTACACCTCAACTTTTTCCAACGCATTCATTTCTTCTTCTGCCTGAGCCTTAAATTCTTCCACCTGCTCCGGCTTCAACGTAGGAAGCTCATCAATGGAATTCACACCGAAAGAACGAAGGAATTCCTCTGTGGTTCCAAATAGCAGTGGTCTTCCCGGTGCATCCAGACGGCCTAATTCCTGTACCAGATTATATTCCACGAGACGATTCACTGCATGATCGCAGGATACGCCACGGATCTTCTCGATCTCCACACGGGTAATGGGCTGCTTGTATGCGATAATAGACAAAGTCTCCAAAAGAACATCCGTCAAAACATGTTTTTTCGGCTGCTCTTTAATTTTGATCAGATACTCATAATATTCCTGAGCACTGCACATCTGATAGGCATTCTCCAATTCGATGATACGGATTCCTCTCTCATACTGCTCATAGTCCTGCATCAATTCATGAACATACTCTTGTGCAATCTCTTTATCCAGTTCCAACGCCTTTGCGATCTTATCTATTTCTACAGATTCTCCAAATGAAAAAAGGATCGCTTCTATGGCGGATTTTATTTTATTCTTCTCCATATTTTTTACTCTCTTCTTTATTTTGCTACCTGGGATTCGATATAAATATCATCGAAGATCTCTTCCTGGCTGATGGTGATCTTTCCAACTTTCATCAATTCCAAAATACATAAAAACACCACGATCATACGCATTTTCGAGCAGGAACCGGAAAGAAATTCCCGGAAGGAAAACCGTTTGTGTGAAAGGCAATATTCTTCCATTTCGGCCATTACTTCTTCCTGACTGATCTGTTCTTTCTCAATCTTTCCAAAGCTGGCCCTCACCGGATCGATACGATCTACCTGACGTCGCATCATGGATTTAAAGATCTCATGCAGCTTTGACAGATTCATATCTCCCACCAGTTCTTCCATATCCACCGGAGTTTCGTAATCCCGTACTTCTTTCGGCAACGTAGGTCCTTTATAAAAGTTCCTTGCAGCATCCATCTGGCGATCCTTCAATTCAAAAGAAATGTACTTATACATTTTATATTCGATCAACTGGGAAACCAACTCTGCACGAGGATCTAATTCTTCTCCCTCTTCATCCACCTCTGCCGGGAGCAGCATCTTTGCTTTAATGTCCAGCAGGGTCGTTGCCATGACCAGAAATTCACTCATGATATTGAGATCCTGACGCTTCATTTCCTCCAGATACTCCAGATATTGTTCTGTGATCAGGGAAATAGGGATGTCGTATATATTCACTTTATTCTTATCGATCAGATGAAGGAGCAGATCCAACGGCCCTTCAAAACTGTCTAATTTTACCTTTAGTTCCATCTTATCCTCCGACTACCTATTTTACTAATTTTTGCAGGTTTATGCAAGCAAAACAAAGTCAATTTTCCGGTCTTAAGATCACCCGGACAGCTTCCGCGCGATCCATGATCCGGATAGGATAAGAATGAGTTCCCAGCCCTTTACTGACAATAAGCGTACAGTCTTCACCGTTCTCCTTCGTAAGGCGGTAACGTCCCCCGTCATACTTGGGATTAAAGGTCAACTCCGTGCTGATCAGACTGCCAACAAACGGAAACCGAATAAGTCCGCCATGTGTATGGCCAGACAGTATGAGATCGGGATTAAGGCAACAATAGTGCTCACTATACGCAGGGTTATGTGCCAACAAGATTTGAAAAGACTCCTGCTCATCGGGAGTATCATCAACCAGGCTGCGGATATCCTCATCTGTCATATCCACAGTCTCAAACTTCCGATAGAAGCTTTCCGGAAGTTCCAGAAAAGCAGCCGAAATATCAGTTCTTAATTGGATGCGGTCATTTCGGATAACCTTTATCCCCGCATTTTTGACTTTTTCACTATATTCATTCCACAACCGGTCGTAATCAAGCATTTCATGACTTAGTACCCCTTCTATTGTAGTCTCATGATTTCCGAAACCATAAAAAACCGGAGCGATTTCTGTCAGTTGTTGCAGAAACTCCGGCATATAGATCATTTCTTTCGGATTTTTCTTAGAGATCACGTCTCCACCTACCAGAATATAGTCCGGTGATAGTTTTCTAAGATTCCTGATCAGGCGACCTCCAAATGTTTTACCGTGAAGATCTGATAAAAATAAGATCTCACAGGGTTCTTTTAGTTTCTTTGATGTTATTTCATAAGTGGTGATCCGAAATCGGCGTAATTCCAGAAACTGTAGAACCACCGCCAGGACCAGGATAAGCAATACAAGTTTCATGTGAATCATCATACCTTCCTTTCTATGGTTCGTCAACTGTTTTCGGTTATAAGAAGCAGCATTTTAGCATATAAACTATAAACAACGATAACAGGTTTCTTATGTTTTCCAAACTTCGACGAAAAAAATTTCTCTCTGTATTACTGGCATTTACACTGTTTCTCTGCTCCTTCCTTGGCAACGTATCCTCCCTGCGGGTATTTGCGGAGGATGTAGATCTGTCTTGTAAGGGTGCCGTTTTGATGGAGGCTTCCACCGGAACTGTTTTATTTGAAAAAAATCCTCATAAAAAACTTCGCCCTGCCAGCATTACCAAGATCATGACCCTTCTTCTGATCTTCGAGGCCATGGAGCAGGGAAAGTTCACTTTATCGGATATGGTCACCACTTCGGAACATGCTGCCTCCATGGGTGGCTCCAATGTGTTTCTGGAGGCCAACGAGCAACAAACCGTAGAGACCATGATCAAATGTATCTGTATTGCCAGTGCCAATGATGCGGCAGTGGCAATGGGGGAATATATTGCCGGAACAGAGGAAAAATTCGTAGATATGATGAACCAAAAGGCCAAAGATCTTTCTATGAACGAAACCCATTTTGTAAACGCCTGCGGTCTGGATGCAGATGGGCATGTAACCAGTGCCTATGATATTGCTGTCATGAGCCGGGAACTCATTACCAAATATCCTGAAGTACTAAATTACACCGGAATCTGGATGGATAGTTTTGACCATGTAACGAAACGTGGTACATCCACCTTCGGTCTTGCAAACACAAATAAACTGATCAAACAATATCCTTACGCCACAGGATTAAAAACCGGCTCTACTTCCCTTGCAAAATATTCCGTCAGTGCCACAGCCAGTAAAGACGGATTAAACCTGATTGCCGTAATTCTGGCCGCTCCTGACTATAAAGTACGTTTTACCGAGGCCATCACCCTTTTAAATTATGGGTTTGCCAATGTAAAACTCTACGAGGATTCTCCAACCCTAAACGGAAAAGAACTAAAAATCACTAAAGGTGATGCCCTGCAGGTACCCTTAAAGCTGAATGATTCCTTCCGCTATGTGGATACCTCAGGAAATGATCTAAGCAAGATCAAAGCAAAGATCTCATTACCTGAAAGTTTAGAAGCTCCGGTGAAAAAAGGCGATGTAGTAGGTTCTTATGATTATTATCTCAACAAGAAAAAAATTGGCAGCATAGCCATCTATGCTGCCGAAAATGTAAACAAATTGACCTATTCCATTTGTGTAAAAAAACTGCTTTACCGCTTGCTTCCCTTATGAATCTACAATAAGGGTGCAAACAGGCGTAGAATACCCTGCAGAGTTTTCTTCATCCAGCTTTGGCTCATCTCATGTTCATAGGTAATAAGACGGGATATCTGGAAGGTGTCCAACGCATCCTGCTTGATCTGGGCAACTTCCGGTGTTCCGTACATCCATACGCCACATTCAAAATGCATGTATAGACTGCGGTAATCCAGGTTGATGGTACCTACGGTTGCAATCACATCATCACACACAAATGTTTTAGCATGGATGAAACCGGGGCCATATTCATATATTTTAACACCGGCTTCCAGAAGCTGGGCGTAATAAGACTGTGTCAATAAAAACACAAGCTTTTTATCCGGAATACCCGGCGTCACAATGCGGATATCCACACCGGATTTTGCTGCATTACATAATGCGGTCATCATTTCGTTATCAATGATGAGATAGGGGGTAAAGATATAAATATAGTCTTTCGCACGATTGATGATATTTAAGTATACCGTCTCTCCTACTTTCTCCCGATCCAGAGGTGAATCTGCATACGGCTGAATAAAACCTTCCTGCACATGTTTTTCCATGCTGTTATAATCGGGGAAATACCTGCTCTCGTCCTCCGGAATTCCGGAAGCATATTGCCACATTTCCAGGAACATTGCTACAAAATTGGCAACCGCCTGCCCTTCTACTTTTAGCCCGTTGTCTTTCCAGTGTCCAAACCGCTCCCTTTGGTTGATGTATTCATCGGCCAGATTAAATCCACCGGTGAACGCTACTTTGCCGTCAATGATGATCATCTTCCGGTGATCCCTGTTATTCATGACAACAGATAAAAGCGGTTTTAACGGATTAAATTTGATACAATGGATTCCCTTTTGCTCCAGGGTCCTATCATAATCAATCGGGACAGTGGAAACGCTGCCCATGTCATCATACATCAGACGAACTTCCACGCCCTCTTTCACTTTTTGTTCCAGGGCATCAATCACACTATTTAAGAAAATACCTTCCTGGATAATGAAAAATTCAAGAAAAATATAGTTTTTCGCTTTCGCGATTTCCGCAAGGATAGGCTGAAGTGTGTCATCACCCATTCGGTAATAAGTCACACCCTCACTTTCGTACGCCGGAAAATCCGACCATTTGCTGATATACTCTGCCTGTTTGCTTGCACCGCGACTGCGTTTCGCTAGTTTCCTGATCGTTGCTTCGTCATCGTAAAGGTATTTCACGGATTTGGTATGGGTAACCTGCAGTTTCTTACGGTTTTTCTTGGTAATCTCACGACTTCCGAACAAACAGTACATACAGATTCCAAGGATCGGAGCACCCAGAATAAGGATGGACCAGGCCAGTTTATAAGAAGGATTCGTCTGGTTGTTTACGATAAACAATACCATAAGAATTGCAATAGCCTGCATGATTGGGCCTACGTAACTGAAATGATTATGAAAATATAGAAATACACTTAGAAACCACCCGATCTGGATCAGCATCAGGACGATCCAGGCTACAAGCCGGCTGCTTAAAAACTTTAAAATCTTGGTCATCTCATTTGCTCCTTTACAGCTTTATCCATTATAACATTCTAGTATTTTCCTGTCAAAAGTGCGCGGATGTTTAAACATCCCCACCCCTGATAATTTTTATCAAGCTTAAGATCCTCACAGGTATGGTATAACCGAAGTTTCACCTGGGCAGGTGAAAGCAGAGGATATTTCTCCAACAGTAATGCCACCGCACCACTGACCACCGGCGTAGACATGGAGGTTCCGCTTTTTATCGTGTACGGAGGTTTCTCTTTGTTGTTGCAGCTTTTTACATTGGTGCCCGGTGCTACAATCTCCGGTTTCATGATGCAGGAAGTTGTGGGTCCTCTGCTGGAATAGCCTTTCTTCAGGTTTCCCATGATCAGGGTGGATTCATCATCCATAGCCCCCACCGTGATGATCTTCCTTAAGTTTCCCGGTGGGGTAATGCTGCCCTCCTCCGGGCCTTCATTTCCTGCTGCACAGACTACAACGATCCCATTGTCCCAGGCTTTTTCCAAAGCACTGAGCAAAGCGATCTTTTCCTCGGTGGATACGTTTTTTCCCATTCCCATGGAAAAATTAATGACCCTTATGTTGTTTCTTTTGCTTTGCTTAATGCAGTCTTCTATGGCATCTATGGCTCGTTTCAGATTTCCGTTCCCGTTTTCATTAAGGATCTTGTATATAAAAAGCTCACCGCGGGGCGCAATTCCCATATAGCAGCCCTCTGACAGTCTCCCATCTCCTGCTATGATCCCACAGACATGGGTCCCATGACCGTTATCATCATAGCAGCCCTCGCGGTCATGAACATAATCCCTCATGCCGCGTATCCTGTTTCCAAAATCCGAATGCGGAAAAATCCCGGTATCAAATACTGCAATTCCTACACCTTGCCCGGTATACCCCCGTATCCGTGCGTAGTCCCAGTCAATCCGGTTGCGAACTCTTTGCATGATATCCCTTCCTATGCTTATTACTTATTAAGATATGAAAGGAAAATCCATTATGTGAAGAAAGGCGCCTCCTTTACGGGAAGCGCCCAAACTTTGATTTCCGCTAATTGAAACTTTTTCCAGCTTCAACCCGGGTTGAAAAACTAGATTGGTTTTGCATCTGCCGGAACATCTTTGATGGAGAAGCTGATTCTTCCCATCTTGTCTTTTCCTAAGCATACGCAGGTAACCTTATCCCCGAGAGTCAGCACATCTTCTACATGCTGAATACGCTCTTTGCAAACCTTGGAAATGTGAACCATTCCCTCTTTTCCCGGAGCAAATTCGATGAACGCACCGAATTCTTTGATGCTGATGACTTTTCCGGTGAAGACCATACCTTCTTCAAAGTCTGTAGTGATCACTTTGATCATATGCATTGCTTCATTCATCTTGTCCGCATCGGTTCCGCAGATGGAAACGAATCCATCATCGGTAATATCGATTTTCACGCCGGTCAGCTCGATAATGGTGTTGATGGTCTTTCCTCTCTGACCAACCACATCACCGATCTTCTGTGGATCAATGGTCATCTGCTGGATCTTCGGAGCAAACTCACCAACCTCCGGACGAGGTTCTGCAATTGCTTTCGTTAATACTTCGTTGATAATATATTCTCTTGCCTGTTTGGTTCTGGCAATGGCTTCTTCTACGATCGGTCTGGTCAATCCATGGATCTTGATATCCATCTGGATCGCTGTAATACCGTCATGGGTACCTGCCACCTTAAAGTCCATATCGCCGAAGAAATCTTCCAGACCCTGGATATCGGTTAATACGATGTAATCATCGTCAGTTTCTCCGGTAACCAGACCACAGGAAATACCTGCAACCTGCTTCTTGATCGGAACACCGGCAGCCATTAAGGACATGGTGGATGCACAGATGGATGCCTGAGAGGTGGATCCGTTGGATTCAAAGGTCTCAGATACGGTACGGATTGCATAAGGGAACTCTTCTTCAGTAGGAAGAACCGGTACCAATGCTTTCTCTGCCAAAGCTCCATGACCGATCTCACGTCTTCCCGGTCCGCGACTTGGCTTGGTCTCACCAACGGAGTATGACGGGAAGTTATAGTGATGCATATAACGTTTGCTTGTCACATTGTCATCCAGACCATCTAATTTCTGTGCCTCAGACAACGGTCCTAACGTAGTAACAGTACAGATCTGGGTCTGTCCACGGGTAAACATAGCAGAACCATGAACTCTCGGGATAATATCCACTTCTGCAGCCAGCGGACGGATCTGGTCGATCTTACGTCCGTCCGGACGTTTGTGATCCTTTAAGATCATCTTACGAACGGTCTTCTTCTGGTACTGGTATAATGCTTCCGGCACTAATGCCAGCCACTCTTCATTCTCTGCAAATGCTTCTTCCATCTTTTCCTGGATCTGACGGATATTTTCTTCACGAACCTGTTTTTCATCGGTGAAGACAGCTACTTCCATTTCTTCCGGAGTGGTGATCTTCTTCATAGCTTCAAACATTTCTTCCGGAATCGCACAGCTTACATATTCATGCTTTGGCTTACCAACCTCTGCAACAATCTCATTGATAAAAGCAATAATGCCCTGGTTGATGTCATGGCATTTATAAATGGCCTCGATCATCTTATCTTCCGGAACTTCGTTTGCTCCGGCTTCGATCATGATCACTTTCTCAGAAGTAGAAGCTACGGTCAGCTGCAGATCTCCGTTGTCCCACTGTTCCTGACTTGGATTTACAACGAATTCACCGTCAACTAAACCTAACTGCGTCATAGCACATGGCCCACAGAATGGAATATCGGAAATGCAGGTTGCAATAGAAGAACCAAGCATTGCTACCAGTTCCGGTCTGCACTGTGGATCCACACTCATAACCATATTATTTAAGGTTACGTCATTACGATAATCCTTCGGGAAAAGCGGACGCATCGGACGGTCAATGACACGTGCGGTCAGCACACTGTTCTCGGATGCCTTTCCCTCTCTCTTGTTAAATCCTCCGGGGATCTTACCTACGGAATACATTTTCTCCTCAAATTCCACGCTCAGAGGGAAGAAATCAATTCCGTCCCTTGGCTTCTCTGATGCGGTTGCTGTGGATAATACACAGGTATCGCCATAAAACATCATTGCTGCACCATTTGCCTGAGCAGCCACACGGCCAACGTCAACACGTAACGTTCTTCCGCCGATTTCCATTGAAAAACTCTTGTACATATGTCCTCCTTCTTATTCAGCCAGGAGACCCGAAACTACTGATAAAAACAAATCGTGGATTTGCCCTTGTCAGTGGCTTCGGAAAATCATCTCCTGCCTTTTAAATTTTTGTTCTTTGGTCACCGCTATATTTTTCATATAGCAATAGGGCGGAAAGGTTTCCGCCCTATTTGTAATCTTATGAAAAGATTATTTTCTGATACCTAAACGTGAAATCAGGTCACGATATCTCTCGATATCCTTATCTTTTAAGTATGCTAATAATCTACGTCTCTGACCTACCATCTTTAAAAGACCTCTTCTGGAATGATGATCCTTCGGGTTCTCTTTCAGATGATCGGTAAGCTCCTGGATTCTTCCTGTCAGGATTGCGATCTGAACTTCCGGTGATCCTGTATCACCAGGTGTTCTTGCATACTCGTTGATAATTGCTGTTTTCTTTTCCTTAGAAATCATGTTCGTTTCCTCCTAAATATTATAATCGCCCGTTTCATTGGATGCTCAGTCTGAGGTCGGAGTCTTCCGGAAACCGAGCATGGGCTCGCCAAACGTATATATTATACCAAACTACTACATAATTGTAAAGTTTTAAAATTGTGATATTTCTGCAATCTGAATAATCTATGCATTTTTCCTGCGATTTCGGTGAACTACACTACAGCACTCTTGAATGCCTTTTGCATAGCCGGAGATAATTCCTCACATTCTTCATCAAATGTAATCGGACTCTTCCTCGCTTCTTCCACTTCTTTAAGCTGCTCATCTGTAGGCTTTTGCCCTTTCTTAATTGATCATAATACTCCTTTCACTTGTTCCGGGCTTTGTCAGGTAATGGGTTGTGTGTTGTTTTATATACACACTATAGTACACCGAAAAAAGGAAGTCCAGAAAATCGTGCTTCCAAATTGTAAAATACTCAAATATTTTTCGATTTCCACCAGCTAGATATACCAGATTTTCTACCAGACCGGTATGAGTACATTTAACCCATAACCCCCCTGTAATAATCAAGAGAAAAATTCAAAATAACAAAAAAAGAAGCTCCACTGCTGCGAAGCTTCTTCCAAAATAGTAGTCATATTTTTAAGGAGTCAGTTGACATCTCCTTATGTCATCCATGGTATTTCCATGAATGAACTGTTCTTTTTCACCGTCTGATAAGTCCTTCACCGACTTGCCTACAGAACGAGCATATCTAATAAGTCCTCTGTAGTCAATATCAAATTTAGGGATTTCTTCCACACTATAAGGATGCGGATTAGATAATGTCATCTGTCCAATCATAATCATACACCTCCTGAATTTTTATTCCTTCTTCTTCTGGTATAAAAATCTGATAGGGATGCAGCATACATATTGCCTCGGCATGAAACGCATCGCAATAATGATTCATAAGTTTTTCATCCGCAGCAAATCCGGTTATTGCACCTCCAAAACCATAATCGCAAGATTTTTTTGATGCCACGGCAAACAGATGTCCGCCCACACCATTATATCTCTTTACACTGCCATTTAGGACTTCCGGATTATTCTGTGGTGCAGCAACCATCCACGTAACATACACAGCCTGCATGTCGGCATCTGGTCTAATAGCAACAAGCCCTTGAATATCAACAGTCCCTTTCACAACGATTGCATATACTTCGTTTTCATCCAATAGGTGCGCCCAGTTTACATACCAACCTGTTCTGGAGTTATATTTTGACAAAAAACTTTTTCGTCTAATACGAATAACCTCTGTCTCAACAATTTCACCAGTAGTATTATCATATAAGCATGGTACTAATCCATCAATCTCTACACAGATCATCTTTTTCCTCTCTTTCCCTGTTTCCGTAAAAAATTATACCTTTTATTTATAGAATCAGAAAAAGCCATTCTTCACGCTCGGTTAGGCGTATACTCCAAGATATCTCTATTGATTACATTTATATTATATTCCAAAAACATATAATTGACAACATAAAAGAGTTTAGCCTGCGATGGGTTGTGTGCCTTTACCTACAAAAGAAGAACGTAATTCACCGTTCTGACAAATTACGTTCTTCTATCGATTTACATTATTTAATTGTAATTCTTCCTTCTCCGGTTGGATCCTTATACTGATCGCCGATCACACCATTCAGATAGTCTACCAGGTAGGTTCTTAACACCTCATTATCAACCATGGTGTTATCTTTTACAACCGTACAACCATCAAACATGGTGTATCCGTCTCCATGTAACCGTAAAGTATAATTTACACCGGCCACCTTGTATGTTTTGGTAAGGTCAATTGGTTCATAGGCAGATGTTGTTGCATTCCATACCTGAATATCCGTTACCCGATATTCTCCGTCAACCTTCTCAAAAACTCCTGATTCCGTATTTGTTACAACATTGGACGGTTTTGACGAATCAATGGTATATTTCAAGCCGGAAACCTGAAGGAATCCACCGCTCTCTTCCGGATAATTCTTTGCACCAAGTTCCAATGCATCCTTGATCTGTTGTCCTGTAGCTTTGATCACACAGCCATAATTGCTCCATGGGAATACAGAAATAAGATCATTGTAAGTAACATCGCCTTCCGCAATATTTGCCCGGATTCCGCCACCGTTCATTAATCCTATGTCAGCACCCAAAGTTATTCGTAGTGCATCCGCACAAAAGTCTCCCATATTGGTTTCTGCTTTCCGGATTGCACGATTACCTTCTGCATCCAATGTTGTCAGTCCCACTTCTGTCTTACCGATCACCTGGCTTAACTGCTCTTCATAGGTTGCTGTGATCTTATCAATATAAGCCTTCATGGTAGCATTTTCATAATGATGTTCTTCATCCAGAGGCAGTAATTGGGTAGTAATCTTACCCTTCTTTGTGATCACCAGCTGGCCGACATTTGAAAACTTGGTGCCGGTTGAAGAAATGGTAACTTTACTTCCTTTGCTGTTCTTTACTTTCAGCGCTTCCACTGTACTATGGGAATGTCCATCCAATACCACATTGATGCCATACGTATTTTTGACAAGACTCTGGGCACTCCACCTGGTTGTTACATCTTCGGTTCCTAAATGTGTCAGAGCTACCACGTAATCTGCACCGTTCTTTCTTGCGGCATTAACGGACTTTTGAACCTTATTATATAAGGTTTTTCCGGTAGAATCCCCACAGAACTTATAAAGATATTTTCCGTTTTCGTCCTGAAAATATGCCGGGGTAGACTTGGTGATACTTTCCGGAGTGGATACACCAACAAAAGCCACTTTTGTCTTACCATAAGTCTTGATTACGTAATTATTGTATAACGATTTCTGGGTCTTTGCATTGATGAAATTACAGGATGTAACCTTTGCATTAAGGGTCTTCATCAGACTCTTTAACTGTTTCATTCCATAATCAAACTCATGATTTCCCAGCGTCACTACATCGTAACCCACTTTGTTCATGATCTTTACGATTGCTTCTCCTTTGGATACAGCACCGATCACTCCACCCTGTAAGAAATCCCCACAGGAAACCAAAGTCACATAATTACTTTGTTTCTTTAGTTCCTTCTTCAACGCAGATATATCCTCATAACCGTTGGTTGCGCAGTGAACATCATTATCATAAAGGATAACGATATCACTCTTGCTCACCTTTGAGGTATCTGCTGCTTCTGTCATAACCGGTACATTCAATACCATGGATACCGCTAACAGAAGCGCCAACACTTTTCCATACCACTTTTTCACTTGCTATTCCTCCTTATGATTTTTTAACAAGATAAGCCTGCAGGCAGACTTACTTGTCATAAATTTAAACAGGGTACCATACTCTTATGGTACCCTGTAAAAAACTAATCCTGAATGATCCGGACTACCTTTACCGGTGTCCGATAATATGCGTTTCCGATCACGATTCCTGTTCTGCTGGATGCTGCATGCACGATCTGACCGTTACCGATATAGATGGCTACATGACCGATGGATCTGCCTGATCCATAGAAGAACAAGTCACCCGGTTTTGCCTCGGAGGCACTGATACTGGTTCCGTATCCGGCCTGTGCCCCGGAATAATGCGGAAGACTATATCCGAACTTTCCAAAAATACACATGGTAAAACCGGAGCAATCCACTCCTGTAGAAAGGTTGGTTCCTCCCCATACGTATCTGCCACCCACGTATTTCAATGCTTCCTGTACCAGTGCTACACGAACGTCAGAAACACCTTTACCTGCACTAAGCTCTGTTAATGTCATTGCCTCGTCCAGACTATACTGCTCAGTAGCATAGTCTGCACTGATATAACCGGTATCACCGTTGATATCAACTTTGATCCAGTCATCCTCCACCTTCTTGATCTCCAGCTTCTCACCCTTTGAAACCCGGGTAATTACTTTAGACTCTGTAGATGCTTTGGAACGGACACGAAGATTGTCCGTAGTCACTTTTGCTATATGATTGATGGCATCATTCACTTCTGCCAATGCTTCTTCACCGGTCAGCAAATATTCTTTACTAACCCAGCCTTTTACTTTGCCGGATTTGATCTTAACCCAATCATCCTTCTCTTTCAAAATCTCACAACCTGCATGGTTGGTCATTTTTCCTACGATCCTGCCCTTGGTGCTGGGAGTTTTTCTTACATTCAGATTACCGTCCACGACTGCAATGCCAAGATTGGTATAACCGCAGATGGTGGTATTTCCATCTTCATCAGTACCGATTACCGCCGGATTGATTTCATCCATTGGATCGGTATCATTCTCAGATGCGGTGGTAGCCTTTACATTATTTGCAACCACAGAGGCAACCTCGCGGTCCAGATTTAAAGATAACACAGCGGATACACCGGCTGTAAGTCCTGCTCCATCTTCTGCCGAAGCAAAGTTGGAAACCGGAAGCACACTCATGCAAACTGTGGCAGCCAGCAACGCTGTGGTAATGGTTTTCTTTATAAAACGTTTCATAAAAAAGTAACTCCTTTTAAGTTCGTTTTACATAGAATATCACTTAGCAATGCTTTTGTCAATGGTTTGTAACATTTTCGAAACATTTTCCATATCTAACCGGATCTGCTGTTTCATTTCCTCCACAGAAGCAAACTTCTTCTCCGGGCGTATGAATTCTTTCAAATGGATCCTTACGGTTTCTCCATATATGTCCTGGGTAAAATCAAATACATGGGTCTCTACGCCGACAGGGTTATGATCTCCCACGGTAGGCTTAATGCCGATATTGGTGATCCCGCCATACCATTTCTGTCCCACTTCCACCAGGGAAGCATACACTCCAAAAGGCGGAATGATCTTTTCCGGTGCGGGAAGAAGATTCAAAGTCGGAATACCAATGGTCCTTCCAATCTCATTTCCATGCTCGATCTTTCCCTGGAAAAAATAATCATATCCAAGAAGCTCATTGGCTATTTGAAGTTTTCCCTGTTTCACCAACTCCCGGATCATAGTACTGCTGATGTCTTCACCGTGGTATTGCTTTTTTTCCACTACAGTAACCTGATATCCATATTGTTTTGCCAATTTCTCTAAGAGTTCAGGATCGCCCTTTCGCTGATAGCCAAAGCGAAAATCTGTTCCGACGATCACGGCCTTCACATGGAGGCGTTTTACCAGCATGTCCACAAACTCTTCTGCGGACATGTACATAACTTCTTCTGTAAAAGGGTATTCAATTAGATAATCGATCTGTCGTTGTGCAAAAATATACTCTTTTTCATCCAGAGTAGATAAAACCTGTTGTTTCTCCTGTTCAATTCTCTCTTTGGGCGGTCTGGTAAAAGTAAAAATCACGCTTTTTAACTGACCGGACTGCCTTATCTTCTGCAGATGTTGTAACAGATACTGGTGTCCGCTGTGAAGTCCGTCAAACTTTCCCAGCGTGACCACGGTATCTTCCTCTATGTATACATCTGTGGTATCTCTGAAATATTTCATGCCTGCTCCTCCAGGAACATTTTATATGGTCTGAACTGCTGTTCCTTAAGTCGGAATATAAATAGGCCTACGAATGATCCGTCTTTAAGATAAACCCGAAAGATCTGTCCGTCCAAAGCCGGTGTTTCCGGCAGACAGACCTGATCCATGGCAAGAGGATTACCGTTTCTTGCAAGCGCTGTGCCTGTTGCCCTGACAGAGATCCTTTCATACTCTTCAAAAACACTGTCGATACGATGGACCAGTTGCTCCAACCGGCCTTCTCCGGCCGCCGCTTCAACCTCCGCAAGGGAATATGCATCCTTAAGACGGTATCCTGCGGCTTTGGTCCTGCGAAGAGATGCCATACAGGCTCCGCATCCCAACTTTTGTCCGATATCATGACACAACGTGCGGATATAAGTTCCCTTGGAACAGTTTATCCGCAAAGAAACCATTGGTAATTCCATTGACAGGATCTCAATTCCGTAAATGGTTACCGGACGGCTTTTTCGTTCCACTTCAATGCCTTCTCTTGCAAGGTCACAGAGTTTTTGTCCATTGACTTTTAATGCAGAATACATCGGTGGAATCTGCTCAATCTGTCCCTGAAAAGAAAGGATTGCCTTTCGCACCTCGTCTTCGCTGCACTGAACCGGAGCCGTTTGCAACACGTTGCCACTGCTATCCTGGGTATCGGTTACCACCCCCAGCTGCATGACTGCCTCATATTCTTTATCGGAATCGGTAAGGATGCCGCTGACTCTGGTGGCCTTTCCCAGACATACCGGAAGTACTCCTGTCGCATCCGGATCCAGAGTTCCCGTATGACCAACCTTTTTCTGCCTGCAGATCCCACGCATCTTTGCAACCACGTCAAAAGAGGTATACCCCGGTTCTTTATCTATTACAATAATTCCATTTAACATATGTTGTTCCTATTCTAATGTCAGTTGTTTGGATATTTCCGGAAGTAACTTCGACAGGATCTCCTCCTTCGTTCCCTGCATGGTTACACCGGCTGCACGGGCATGTCCTCCGCCTCCGAATCCGGAAGCGATATCGGCCACATCCACCTTCTTTTTACTCCTCATGCTGACTTTATATTCCTGTGACCCGCTTTCATACAAGAAAACAGCCACCTCCACTCCTTTGGTGATCCGAAGCTGATTCACAATGCCGTCCAAATCCTTGGTCCCTACATGAAACTCCGAAAGGTCCTGTGCCGTAACACAGGAATAGATCACCTGATCCTGACAGAACAGTCGGGAAGATAACACGGCTTTGGCCAGAATACGATTCTGGTCATAGGTTTTCTCATAATATGTTTTATCGATCAGTTCACTGGTATCAAATCCATATTCCATCAGATTTCCTGCAATTTCCATGGTCTTTCTGGACGTACAGGAATACTGGAACACACCGGTATCATGAACGATTCCAAGATACAGGCACTTTGCAATATCCTGATCTACATACTTTGGATCCAGGCACTGATACACCAGTTCGCAGGTGGAGCTGGCATTTGGATCGATATAGTTTTCTTCGCCAAAGGAAAGATTGCTTTTATGATGATCAATACAGACAGTATGATCCGCATGCTGCCAATGCAGCGCAAAGTCACCCAGTCTTTTAAGGTCACCGCAATCCAACGCGATATACAGATCAAACTTTTTTTCATCATCTGCTGTATGACAGATCTGATCTACACCGGGCATGATGTGAAATGCATCCGGTATCTCTTCCAGATACAACGTTACTTCTTTTTCCGGATAATGATTGCGAATGTATTGATATAGGCCCAATGTGGAACCAACACAGTCTCCATCCGGCCTCACGTGACCGGAAATTCCGATCACTGTGGCCGGTTTAAGAATCTCATCTAAATTCATTACTCTTCTTCTTTCTCTTTTAAACCTGCGGTCAGCTCTTCGATCTTATGAGACATTTTTACCCCGTATTCAATGGATTGATCCATAATAAACGTAATGTCAGGCGTATTTCGCAAGTTGATCCGCTTTGCTAATTTCACCTTAATAAAGCCCTGGGCACTTTTTAAACCTGCCAGTGTATCTGCCTGGGACTTCTCATCTCCCAGCACGCTGATATATGCCTTGCAGGTTTTCAGATCAGGAGCCACCTCTACCGCAACCACACTGGTAAACGGATTGATCCTTGGATCTTTGATCTCTCCCCGGATGATGTTAGAAAGTTCATGCAACACCTCTTCATTGATCCGGGTATTTTTGATACTGTTTTTTCTCATAGCTTTTCCTTTTCATTCATAGTTAGAAAGGAAAAACAACTGCTTGTTTTTCCTTCCTGTACAATAACTTATTTATCTTGGTACTTCTACCATTATATACGCTTCTACGATATCTGATTCCTGGATCTGTCCAAATCCTTCAAATACCAGACCGCATTCGAAGCCTGCTTTTACTTCTTTCACGTCATCCTTGAATCGTTTCAGGGAAGCTAACGGTCCTTCGAAGATCTTCTCTCCGTCACGCATGATCCTTACAGAGCATCCTCTCTGGAAGCGTCCGTCGGTTACATAAGAACCGGCAATGTTTCCTACACCGGAAGCCTTGAAGATCTGACGGATCTCCGCATGACCGATCACCTGCTCTTCAAAGATCGGATCAAGCATACCTTTCATGGCTGCTTCCACATCTTCGATAGCATTATAGATCACTTTATAGAGTCTGATATCCACGCCTTCCCGATCTGCGGTTGATTTTGCCATAGCATCCGGACGGATATTAAATCCGATGATGATGGCGTTGGAAGCAGATGCCAGGATCACGTCTGATTCATTGATGGCACCTACACCGCTGTGAATGACTTTTACAACAACTTCTTCATTAGACAGCTTCACAAGGCTCTGTTTTACTGCTTCTACAGAACCCTGAACATCTGCTTTTACGATCAGATTTAATTCTTTTAAGTTTCCTGCCTGGATCTGGGAGAACAGATCATCCAGTGACATCTTGCTCTTGGTCTCTTCCACAAGTTTTTCTTTGTTTTCACTAATGAAGGTTTGTGCAAAGCTCCTTGCCTCTTTATCGGAATCCATAGCAACAAAGATATCTCCCGCTCCCGGAGCTTCATTTAATCCAATGATCTCCACCGGTGTTGAAGGACCGGCTTCCTTCACTCTGCGACCCTTGGAATCAGTCATGGCACGAACCTTACCATAACTACTTCCTGCAGCGATCGGATCTCCGACATGCAACATACCTTTCTGGATCAATAAGGTGGCAACCACACCACGTCCTTTATCCAGTTTTGCCTCGATCACAAGACCTCTTGCCTTACGGTTTGGATTGGCCTTTAATTCCAGTACTTCAGCTGTCAGAAGCACCATCTCAAGCAAGGTGTCAATTCCTTCATGGGTATGAGCAGATACCGGAACGAAAATGGTACTTCCTCCCCAATCTTCCGGGATCAGTTCATATTCAGAAAGCTCCTGTTTTACTTTATCAATATTTGCACTCGGCTTATCAATCTTGTTGATAGCAACAATGATCTCAATATTGGCAGCCTTTGCATGGTTGATAGCTTCCACCGTTTGTGGCATTACTCCGTCATCCGCTGCAACAACCAGAATGGCAATATCTGTGGAGTTCGCTCCACGCATACGCATGGCTGTAAATGCTTCGTGTCCGGGTGTATCTAAGAAGGTGATCTTCTGTCCGTTGCAATCCACAACAGATGCACCGATATGCTGGGTAATACCACCGGCCTCACGGTCGATCACATGACTGTCACGGATAGCATCCAGCAGGGATGTTTTACCATGGTCAACGTGTCCCATTACGCAGACTACAGGCGGACGGCTTACCATTAAGCTTTCGTCCTCTTCCTCTTCACGAAGCAGCTCCTCGATCACATCTACCTTTTCTTCTTTTTCGCAGATGCAGTTGAACTCCATGGCGATTTCTTCTGCAGTATCAAAATCAATATCCTGGTTCACGGTTACCACTTTTCCCTGAAGGAACAGCTTCTTCACCAGTTCAGACGGCTGACGTTTCATTTTCTCAGCCAGTTCACGGATGGTAAGATTTTCCGGGATCACAATGGTCTTGATCTCATCTTT
>JBJEKY010000045.1:0-2575 GCA_051878875.1 Lachnospiraceae bacterium
ATTCCGTATTAAACTTTAGAACATAAATTTTATAATTTAAACCGTTGAAGCGGAGATAACGGCAATGATGCCTTTACAGAGAGCCTGTGATGCTGAGAGTCAGGTGAGAAACAAGTTGTCAAATGGACCGCTGAGGGTGCAGTCAAATGTGAAAATGAACGAGGGAGGCCAAGGGGCGACCGAGGCATGACCGAAAACATTTTTACAGAGTATTCTGCAACGTGTGGGCATACGTCAGTTGCCGGGGATATGTTGGTATCTCGCTAAGCGCACGGGTCATGCCGTGAATCAAGGTGGCACCGCGGATCTTGATGTACTTTTTTGTACTGAGTAATTCGTCCTTGACAGAAACTAGTATTCTGTTGAGGGCGTTTTTTTGTTCAAAAAAACAAGCTACGGATCTTTTGGGGAGCCTGCTGCAATCAGCCGGTGGAAGGTCATAATGCCCTCTGACAGACACGATTTGAAGGAGGTAAACACTATGAAACAAGAAGCAATTCCCTACAAAATCTATTTACATGAAAGCGAATTGCCAAAAACCTGGTATAACATGCGTGCCGACATGAAGAAAAAACCGGCACCGTTGTTAAACCCGGCTACCCATGAGCCCATGGGGGCAGAAGAACTGGCAGGAGTTTTCTGCGAAGAACTGGTAAAACAGGAGTTGGATGATACCACGGCTTATTTTGAGATTCCGGGAGAAATCCGTGATTTTTACAAAATGTATCGTCCATCCCCCCTGGTTCGGGCCTACTGCCTGGAAGAAAAACTGGGAACCCCGGCAAAGATCTACTATAAATTTGAAGGTAACAATACCAGTGGCTCTCATAAATTGAATTCCGCCATTGCCCAGGCGTATTACGCTAAGAAGCAGGGGTTAAAAGGCGTGACCACCGAAACCGGAGCGGGACAATGGGGAACGGCATTATCCATGGCCTGCGCGTACCTTGGACTTGACTGTAAGGTATATATGGTAAAATGCTCTTACGAGCAGAAACCTTTCCGTCGGGAAGTGATGCGTACCTATGGAGCATCCGTAGTGCCGTCGCCATCCACCGAAACAGAAGTGGGAAGAAAAATTTTGGCTGAGCATCCGGGAACCACCGGAAGTCTGGGGTGTGCCATTTCCGAAGCGGTGGAAAAGGCAGTCTCCAGTGAGGGATACCGCTACGTATTGGGAAGTGTGCTCAACCAGGTGCTTTTACACCAGTCGGTGATCGGTTTGGAGACCAAAGCAGCCCTGGATAAATATGGGATTAAGCCGGACATTATCATCGGATGTGCCGGGGGAGGATCTAATCTGGGAGGACTGATTGCACCGTTTATGGGAGAAAAGCTAAGAGGCGAGGCTGATTATCGGATCATTGCAGTGGAGCCGGCTTCCTGCCCCAGCTTTACCAGAGGTGTGTATGCATACGATTTTTGTGACACCGGAATGATCTGTCCGCTTGCCAAAATGTATACTCTGGGTAGTGATTTCATCCCGGCACCCAACCATGCGGGAGGCCTTAGGTACCATGGAATGAGTTCTGTTTTATCAGAACTGTACGACCAGGGAATGATGGAAGCTACCAGCGTAAAGCAGACCGAGGTGTTTGAGGCAGCAGAGTTTTTCGCAAGAGTGGAAGGAATCCTGCCTGCACCGGAGAGTTCCCATGCCATCAGGGTGGCCATCGATGAGGCCATGAGATGCAAGGAAACCGGAGAAGAGAAAACCATTGTATTTGGCCTTACCGGTACCGGCTATTTTGATATGGTGGCTTTTGAAAAATTCCATGACGGTCAGATGACCGACTATATCCCATCGGAGGAAGAACTTGCGGCAGCCCGCAGTAAACTCCCCAGAGTTGACAGGAAGAAAGATACTACCATACATAGACATTTCGGAACCCCGTGAGATGAAAAATCTTCATCCTCCGGGGTGTTGTGGGAAAATGACTTCTTATGCTATACTGGACTGGTGTGAGAATTTGGTATAGAAAGGAGAAGGTACATGAAGAAGAAAGCAGCCAGAATTGTATCGGAGTATGCACTGATGGCACTTGGAAGCCTGATCTACTCCATAGGAATCTCTGTTTTCCTCGATCCCTACGAACTGGCGCCGGGTGGTGTTACGGGTCTGGGTATTATTTTTAGCTACATAACACATATCCAGACAGGTACGGTGATCTTTCTGATCAACCTGCCTATCCTGATCTTCGGATGGTGGAGGTTTGGTGGGAAATTTATTATTTCCACGGTGTATGTCACCATACTGTCATCGTTCATGATGAACTGTATTGAGGATTATCTGATCCCTGTTACGGGATTGATCACGCAAGATTATCTGATCGCAGGTGCTACCGGAGGTGCATTGATCGCTTTTGGAATGGCGATTATTTTCAAAAATGGGGGAACCACAGGCGGGTCGGATATCCTTGTACGGGCATTGCGGCAGAAGTTTCCGCATATCAAAACCGGAAGGATCTATCTATTGACCGATTCCATGGTAGTACTGTTGTCGGTGTTTGTTTTCAAAAATCTGGAACACGGATTGTATGCTGTGGCAACCATCGTGATCAGCAATTTTGTGCTG
>JBJEKY010000045.1:2675-20456 GCA_051878875.1 Lachnospiraceae bacterium
GATTGTATGCTGTGGCAACCATCGTGATCAGCAATTTTGTGCTGGATGCGGTGCTTTACCGGGGCGATGGTGCAAAACTGATCTATGTGATCAGCGACTACAATGAGGTCATCGCCGGGAGGGTCATGAAGGAATTGGATCTGGGAGCAACGTATATTGACGGTGAGGGTGCTTATACAAATGAGAAAAAGCGCGTACTCATGGTGGTTGCAAAAACCTTGCAGTATTCCAGGATCCGGGAAATCGTCAAACAGGAAGACAAGGATGCGTTTGTGATCGTGTCAGGAGCCAGTGAAGTATTCGGCTACGGTTACAAAGATATGTTTATGCAGGAAATCTGACAGGATCTCCAATGTAAATATGCGTGGAAACACAGTTTTCCGGTGGATAACAGAATAAACGAAATTTGCGGGGGTCTTTATTTAAATTCAGAATAAAGACCCTCGTTCTTCATGTTAACATCACATTCGACTTCTAAACTTTTTGGTAAAGTGAAAGGAGAATCGACATGAGAACAGCAGGAAAAAAGATCGTGGCCATTCTTTTAACCCTTACGATGACCATGTTTTTATTTACAGGATGCGGGACAGATGTAGAAGGCGCAGAAGAGAACAGCTCTTCTTCCGGGAACTTAGCAGTACAGGAAAGTGCCCAAACTGCATCTGAAGGCGAAATGCCTAAGGTGGAGTGGGCCACAGAACCGGTGGAAGGCAGTGCGCCGGAAGAAGTGGTAGATGCCACCGTAGAATTTAACGAAGATGAGATTACGGTAGACCAGGACAGTACTGATACCGGTATTAAGGTTCAGGGAACGGTTTTAACAATACAGAAAGCAGGAATCTATCAGATCAAAGGAAGCCTGGAAGATGGTCAGATCGTGATCGATACCCAGGATGAAGATACGGTAAAACTGATCTTAAATGGTGTGAAGATCACCAATTCCGACTCTGCGGCAGTGTACGTGGCCAGTGCACCTAAAAAGGTAACGCTGCATATCCAGAAGGGCTCTGTGAACATTGTGGAAGACGGAGCTGACTATGCACAGGATGTGGTGGAAGAAGATGAGATCAAAGCCGCCATTTTTTCCAAAGACGATCTGAAGATCAGCGGTTCCGGAGAACTCTTCGTGACCGGAAATTATAATAAAGGAATCTACAGTAAGGATGATCTGGAGATTAAAAATGCAGAAGTTTATGTATCTGCTGTGGATGATGCTGTCCGTGGCAAGGATTCTCTTACCGTGGAATCTGCTTATATATATGTAGAAGCAGGGGGAGACGGTTTGCGTACCAGCAATGAGACTGAAGAGGGAAAAGGGCAGATCATGATTTCTGATTCGGAAATCTATCTTATGGCATCGGGAGACTGCATCCAGGCAATTTCGGAATTGACTGTAACGAACTCTACAGGAGTATTGAACTCCGGAGGTGGAGCGAAAGAGGCAGAGACAAAAACAGGACAGCCTGGATCCGGAGACCGTGGTGACCGGAAAGGAAGCGAAGATAAGAAGAATACCGGCAACACATCTGCAGAAGACGACGGTTCCGAAAGCAGTGAAGATACTACTGTCAGTACCAAGGGCATGAAGGCAGGTACAACACTTACCGTCGATGGGGGAAATTATACATTTGATTGCAAGGATGATGCCATCCATAGCAATGATACCATAACAGTGAAGGATGGAACCTTCTATATTGCAGCCGGGGATGACGGTATCCATGCGGATAACGTGCTTACCGTGGAAAATGGCAACCTTACTATTTCCGGGTGCTATGAAGGTCTGGAAGCTCAGAAGATCTACTATAAAGGAGGAACAACCCGGATCACAGCAGAGGATGACGGCGTGAACGCAGCAGGCGGAAAGGACGGATCCGGAATGCAGGGGCCGGGTGAAGATCCATTCCAGATTGATGACGATGCTCTGATTGAGATTTCCGGTGGATATCTTGTGGTGGATGCATCCGGAGATGGCTTAGATTCCAACGGTATGCTTGCAATGACAGGCGGTACTGCCATCGTATACGGACCTACCAATGACGGAAACGGGGCGTTGGACTATAATGGAGAGTTTGAGGTGAGTGGGGATGCGACCCTGCTGGCAGTGGGAAGCTCCGGTATGGCACAGGGTATCACGGAAAGCGAATATGGCAATCTGGCCTTTACCTGTCAGGTAGGCGCAGATACCATTATGAGTATCCAGGATTCGGAAGGAAATATCATTTTCTCCTTTGAAGCACCGAAAAAATACAGTTGCGTAGTTTTCACTTCACCACAAATAAAGAGTGGCGAAGAGTATGTGGTATACACCGGAGGATCCTATAGTAAAGATTCTGTGGATGGTGTTTTCACGCAAGGGAATTACCAGGGAGGCACCGAATTGGGAAATTTAAGTGCTAATTAAAAAATGTTTAATTATAAAAGAATGAGAAGATGCTTATGGAAGCGTTTCCTTTTCTGACACTCAGTTAGAGAAAAAACAAGAAAATGAGCCATCGCCCGAATGCTTGAAAAACCAAGGGGTGAGGGCTCTTTTTTTATGGAATGAGATAGACAAAAAATAGACAAAGATGATTTTGGAAATGAATAGATTTATTATAAAATCAAATAAATAGAACGGGGAGATTGAAACTTTCGATTGGATTTCAAAGGATGGCTTTGGTATGGTTTTTGGTGGAAAAATGAACAATGGGGGAAAATACTTATGAAACAAAAGATAACATCAATCGTTACACTGATATGTGCAGCCTTATTAGCAATCGGACCATGGACGATTTTTAAGCCATGTATTCCTACGGCGGAAAAGATCATGAAGTGTCACTGGTGCTGCAGGGCGATCATTCCGATCGCGATCATCCTTGTAGTTATTGCAATTCTGCAGTTATTGGCACAAGAGGCTGGTCAGGTGAAACTTCTTAGTGTGGTTGCCGCGGTTTCTTTTGTTATGCCGATCTTATTAACGACCGTTATCATCGGCGGTTGTATGAAACCGGAGATGGCTTGTAATGTGGTTGCTTTTCCCGTTATTAACGTGATTAGTGTAATCGGTATCGTATTACAGGTGATCAACCTTCTGATAAAGAAAAAATAAGGAGAACAGTCGTGAGAAAAGACGTTTTCATTACTCAGAAGGTTGCATTAAAGAATCTGGCCCGAAGACCTGTCAGAACCTGGTGTATGATATTTTTCGTTTTCATGCTGGCGGCTACGTTATTTTGCAGTTCAGTTTTAACTTACAGTATGGAAGAGAGCGTTGAAAAGACAACAGACCGGATGGGAGCAGATATTATCGTTGTCCCGGAGGAATACGAAGAAGATATGGCAGATTCTCTGTTTTTGGGAGAATTGTGTGATTTTACCTTTGATAGAAAATGGACGGAACAAATCGGTGCAATAGAAGGAATTGAGAGTGCGACACCGCAATTGTACATGGCTTCTTTAGCTGCAACCTGCTGCTCATCGGAGACACAATTGATCGCTTACGATCCGGAAACGGATTTCATTATCAAACCATGGCTGGAAAAGGACGGCCTTGGGGAGCTTAAAACAGGCGAAATGTATATTGGTAGCAGGATCACTCCGCCGGATAAGGATTCCATCCGTTTTTTTAACGAACAGTATAAAGTAGCCGGACAACTGGAAAAGACAGGAACCAGCTATGATACCTGTGTGTTTATGACAGTAGAAACAGCACAACAGATCATGGACAGTGATGGTTGGAAAGCAATTTACGGAGAGTCCGGCGCAGCTGCGAATGAACTGGTTTCCTCTTATATGATCCGTGTTAAAGACGGAGCAGATGTAAAAGCGATTGCCCGTAAGATTAATTATTCGATGGAAGAGGCACCGGTTTCGGCGTATACAACGAATGGTATTTTCAGTGGTGTGACGGATTCCATTAAAAATATGACGACTTACAGTGCCCTTCTTCTTGCACTCTTATTGGTACTGGTCGTAGTGGCATTGGTATTGACCTATACTATTACCATGAATGAACGTACCAGGGAGTTTGGATTGCTGGCATCGTTAGGTGTAGATAACGTAAAACTGGGTCGGATCATATTAACGGAGGGCACTCTGATAGGGCTTACCGGAGGAATATTAGGAGCAGGGTTGGCACTAACCGTTTTAAAGATTTTTGCCGTGCCGATCACAGTGAAACTGTCGATTCCCGGGCTGGATACGGATTTTCTGTATATGGCAAGGTTGGGATTGGCGTGCGTCTTACTTTCTGTGGTGATTTCGATTCTGGCATCTTTTTATTCCATGTGGAAAGTCAGCCATTCGGAAATTGATGGGCTCATTAAAGGGGAAGAACTATGATTTTGGAAACAAAAGATTTAACCAAAACCTATAGCAGACAAGGGATAGAGTTCGATGCGGTCAACGGTGTAGATTTTTCCATGGATGCCGGAGAGATCGCAATCCTGACGGTACCATCAGGATGTGGAAAAAGCACGTTTTTCCATCTGATCACAGGGATCACAGATCCAACTCGTGGGAAGGTTTTTCTGGAAGGAAAAGAAGTGACAGATTTGTCTTCCGGAGAATGGGCATCTGTCAGAGCGGAGAAGATCAGTTATATTTTGCAGGGGGATAGTCTTCTGCCAAACTTTACGATTCTGGAAAATATATGTTTGCCTCATAGGCTGGCGGGACTTAGAAAAGATCTTGAGAGCAGTGCTATGGCGCTTCTTGAGGAGTTTGGACTTCAGAAAATGGCACAGGAATATCCGGCCAATCTATCCGGTGGTGAAAAAAGAAGAGTGGCTATTGCAAGGGCTTTTGTACATGATCCGTTAGTGGTGGTTGCAGATGAACCAACCAGTGATCTTGATGAAGAGAATACAGAACTTATCTTAGATTTTTTTGAAAAACAAAGGTTGCAGGGGAAGGCTATCCTCATCAGCACCCATGATCGTTCCTGCCTTCGTGATGGTGTAACTCATTATGTCATGAAGAAAGGTATCATAGAGAGGAATGAAAACAATGGATTCAGAGAAAACCAAAGAAACTAAAATGCAGGGGCTGACGCGTCAGCAATTAAAAGAACTGGAGCAGAAGGAAAAGACGGCATTTCAGGTCTTTATAGACAGGGTGATCCTTGTTTTGCCGGTTCTATGCGGGATAGGAGCAATTTGCGAATATCTTTTGCTTCCGGATAACAGCCCAAATGCAAATCCGAATACGTACTTAGGATTGTTGATCGTTCTGATCTTGATCTACATAGCACGGTTGCTTGTTGGAATTGTAAAGAGCATCCGGGGAGACAAAGTTCTTATAGACAAGATCCGTTATAAGGCACCATTAAGTGCTGCGCTGTTCGTACTATTGGCAGCATACGATTACCTGACATTAAAAACCGGCATTTTGATCCAGCCGTTTGTGCCGTGTTTAAATGCCATTATCAATATTGCGTGGATTGACCGGGCGTACATTCTTAAGTGTACACTACATACCTTGCGATTGCTGTTTTTGGGCTACTTTATCGGTGTTGGTCTTGGATTGGTGACAGGCATCACATGTGGTTATTCCGAGAAGGTCCGTTACTGGATCAATCCGGTGATTAAATTTCTGGGCCCCATTCCAACCTCGACCTGGATCCCGATCATTATGGTGATCGTAAGCTCTTTGTTCAAAGGCGCGATCTTCATCATTGCATTAGGTGCCTGGTTCGCGGTTACAGTGGCATCTATGACCGGAATTGCCAATGTGGATAAAGACTTTTTTGATGCGGCTAGAACGCTGGGGGCTAACGAGCGTCAGCTGGTGTTTAATGTGGCAATCCCACACGCTATGCCATCTATTCTGCAGGGTTGCACGCAGGCTATGAGTTCTTCCTGCGTTGCCATCATGATCGCGGAAATGATGGGTGTAAAAGCCGGACTTGGCTGGTATATGAACTGGGCAAAATCCTGGGCTGCCTACGATAAGATGTTTGCGGCGCTGTTTGTGATCTGCTTTATTTTCACCATGGTTACAAAGTTGCTGGATCTTATCAAACGCCGTGCATTAAGATGGCAGAATGGAGTTGTGAAATAGATGGAAAGAAATAATGTTACGTTAAAACTTGATCACGTGTCCAAGAGCTTTGCCAAAGTGGAAACGGACGAAGTGACACATGCATTAAATGAAATTGATGTCAGCATGTCCAGCGGAGAATTCATTAGTCTGGTAGGTCCTTCCGGTTGCGGAAAATCGACGATCTTAAGATTGGCCGCAGGTTTGATCTTTCCCACAACGGGTTCTGTCACGGTGAACGGAAAAGAGGTAGAGGGACCGTCTCCGGAGAGGGGCATGGTATTCCAGAAGCCAACACTGTTTCCGTGGTTAACAGTGGAGAAAAATATCGCTTTTAGTCTGAAGCGACAGGGAAAGTTAAAAGGAAATGAGGACCGGGTGGAGAAAATGATCCAAATGATCGGCCTTAATGACTTTCGGGACGATTATCCATCCCAGCTGTCGGGAGGAATGGCCCAGAGAGTGGCATTGGTGAGATCTCTAATCAATGAGCCGGATATCCTGCTGTTGGATGAACCTTTAGGAGCACTGGATGCGTTTACCAGAATGAATATGCAGGACGAGATCCTGAAAATCTGGCATGAAAAAGAGCAGCTTGCAGTGATGGTGACCCATGATGTGGATGAGGCGATCTACATGGGAACCAGAGTGATCGTGATGGATGCCAACCCGGGAAGGGTCATTGACGACATTCCCATAACGGAGGCGTATCCAAGGGATCGTTCTTCGGAGAAATTCGTCGCATACCGAAATCAGATCTTAAATCGCCTGCATTATGCAGGAAACAGTAAGCAGTAAAAAGTGGCTAATAACCGGGAAACTTTTTTTGAGTCCCGGGTTTAGTAGATAGAACAAAAGAAAGGAATAATGTATGAAGTTGACAAGAGTAAAACGCCTTATGGCAGCCTTACTTGCAGCAACCATGATGTTCTCTTTGGTTGCGTGCGGGGGAAGTGACAACAATGATGCAAATGCAGACAATGAAAATCAGGAAACTACCGTAGATGCGGAGCGTCCGGAAGCTGTTTCAGAAGAAGACTGGGAAGCTATGAAGAAAGAGCCTGCATTCGGACAGGAACTGAATTATCTGTTTAACGGAGGAACCTGCGTTTCTGCAAAGTATATCGCAGAAGTAAACGGCTATTACAAAGAGTACGGTATTAATGCATCTTATCTGGAAGGTGGTTCTGTAGTAGATACAGTAGGAACCGGTCAGTGTATGTGGGGAACCGATCATATCGCAACCATGCTGGTACCTATCACCAATGGTGTAAACATGAGTTTCGTATGTGGTTCTCACATCGGATGCAAATCTATTTATGTAAAAGCCGACAGCGATATTTATTCCGTAGAAGATCTGGTAGGTAAGAAAATCGCCATTCATGACGGAATCGGTCAGTCTGATCAGAATATCTGCTATCGTCTTTTAGACGAGTATGGTGTGGATCCAACCTCCCAGGTAGAATTCCTGGAGATTGAAGACAGCGCGGCAACAGTACAGTCCATGGATAATGGAGAAGTAGATGCGTCCATTTTCTCTGACTATTTTGTACTTGCAAACTTCCGCGATGACCTTCGTATGATCGCATCCTTAACTTACAGCCCGGAATTCCAGGATGAGCCCTGCTGTGTAACTGCTATGAATAACGATTTCATCGAGCAGAATCCGGTTCACGCAAAATATGTAGTTATGGCCATCAAACGTGCGGGACAGTTTAATCGTCTGCATTCCGAAGAAGCTCTGCAGTTACTGTTCGACAATGATAAATGTACCGGCGAGATGCAGACTCAGTTAGAGTTCTGGGATCCGCTTCATTTCGGACTTTCCGATGCGTTTACTGAAAAAGCATTAAGAGAAATCGCAGAGGATTATATCCGTCTGGGCATCATTACCAATCCTGACCTTACCGCTGATGATGTTATGGATCTTGCATGGAAAAATGTTTGTCCGGATGAAGAAGTGGAAGGATTGACCGTGGGTGACCCGGTTGATGTAGAAGGAAGAACCGTTCCGGTTGAACAGAAGGAAAATCCGGTAATTCCGGAGAACTTCGGCTTGAAATAAGCGTTCTTTCCCAAATATAAGCCTAAGAGGAAAAAGCGTGATCTGCCCGGCAGGTTACGCTTTTCCGCGTGGTGTGATGTAGTATACAGGAGGTAAAAACATGGAACTGATAAAAGAGTTACCGGAAATCTTTGAAGAGTTTGCGGAACAGCGGAAAAATTCATTTTTGACGATGAAGGAATTAAAGGATAAGAATGTCCCGGTGATCGGAGCATACTGTACCTATTTTCCACAGGAGATTGCCATGGCAATGGGTGCGGTTACGGTTGGTCTGTGCTCCACATCGGATGAGACCATTCCCATTGCGGAACAGGATCTTCCCAAGAATCTGTGCCCGTTGGTAAAATCCAGCTATGGGTTCGCGATTTCTGAGAAATGTCCGTTTTTCTATTTTTCTGACGTAGTCGTTGGGGAAACCACCTGTGACGGCAAGAAAAAAATGTACGAACTGATGAAGGACTTTAAAAAAGTCTACATCATGGAACTGCCTAATTCGCAGAGCGAGCATGCGCTGGAACTCTGGAAAGGCGAGGTCATCCGGTTCAAAGAATATCTGGAAGAGACCTTTGGTACACAGATTACGGAAGAAAGTTTAAGACATGCTGTACATGTGGCAAATGAGGGAAGAATTGCCCTTAAGAAACTCTATGAATTAATGAAGCTTGATCCGGCTCCGATGATGGGATCCAAGCTGTTTGATGTTCTTTATGGAAGTCAGTTTAAGTTTGACCGCGAGAAAATGCCGGGCGAGATCGATGCTCTTCGTGAAAAGATCATGAAGGAGTACGAAGAAGGGGAGAAGCTGCCGAAAACCAAGCGGATCCTTCTTACCGGTTGTCCCAGTAGCGGTGCACCTATGAAGGTGGTCAAAGCTATTGAAAACAACGGCGGAAATGTTGTGGTTTATGAAAACTGCGGCGGAGCAAAATCCGTGGATAAACTTATTGACGAAAATGCAGAAGATATTTATCAGGCAATCGCAGAGCGGTACTTAAATATCGGCTGCTCCGTTATGACACCGGACGAAAACCGTTTTGAACTTCTTGGAAGGCTGTTGGAAGAATACAAGGTAGACGGCGTTGTGGAAATGACACTTCAGGCATGCCATACATACAATATAGAAGCAAAGAGCATTGAAAAATTTGTGAAAGGAAAGGGTATTCCATATATCCATGTAGAAACTGATTATTCTCAGCAGGATGTGGGGCAGTTAGACACCCGTATCGCAGCATTCATGGAAATGATTTAAGCAAGACAGACGGAACTTTTGGAAGTTCCGATCCTATACCCTTTATAGCAAAAAGCGTGATCTGAATATTCAGATTGCGCTTTTTTGCATACCTGTGTTATAATGTTCCATCGGGTAAAAAAAGATAGGAAGGAAGAGATAGAATGAAGAATCAAATGAAAACCATTATGGCCGTCATTGTGGGAAATCTGATCTATGCATTGGCAGTACAGATCTTCCTGGTGCCATCCAATATTGTAACGGCGGGAGCAACAGGCTTAGGCCTGATCGTGCAGAACCTTTTACATATTAAACTGTCTACCGCAGTACTGGGGATCAACATTATTCTTCTTTTGCTGGGCTTAGTGTGCCTCGGAAAAGAATTTGCCATCAACAGTCTGGTGGGAAGCTTGTCTTACCCGATTTTACTTGCAATTGTAGAAAGAGTTTGCGGAAATGTTGTGCTTACTACAGATCCCTTATTGTGTACTCTGTTTCTGGGAATCGCGGTGGGAATCTCCTTAGCCATTATCATTCGTGCCGGAGCCTCCTCCGGAGGAATGGATATTCCGCCGATCATACTTAACCGGTTGTTCCATATACCCATGTCTTACAGTATGTATGCTTTCGACGGATTGATCGTAATCTGCCTGACCAAATTTTATGATACGGAGTCCATTTTGTACGGAATCATCCTGGTTATGATCTATACCATGGCACTGGAAAAATTTCTGGTATTTGGTACCACAAGAGTGGAAATAAAGATCATCAGCCGTAAGTCCCGCGAGATCAAAGATGCGATCTTGAACAAGGTAGACCGGGGAGTAACTCTTTTGGAAGCAAAAGGTGGATTCGAGGAGAATCCTTGCGAAATGATCTTTACGGTAGTTTCCAGCCGTGAACTTTCTAAAGTTGAAAAGATCATCAAAGAAGTAGACCCAACCTGTTTTCTGACGGTTTGTCAGATCACGGAAGTAAAGGGTCGAGGATTTACTATAGATAAGCGTATAAACGAGAACTAGAAAATCGGATATAGAAACAGAATCCCGCATTCGACAGTAAGGAGAAGAAATCTTCCCCAAACTGTGGATGCGGGATTTTTTTACTTGTGTTTTCTTTGATCTTTTTTGTATTCGATCCGTCTTTGATAGTAAAGCAGAACGGAAACGATCACCAGACCTACGGAAATTCCCAGGGCGGCCTGTGCTGTCCGGTTTCCGTAATAGGATACATCTGCCTGATTGCCGGTTACCAGAGCGAATGTGGTGTAGTACAAGGATCCGCCGGGCACCATTGGGAGCAAAGAAGGGATCAGGTAGATGGTCGCCGGAGTTTTGGTCCATTTGGCAAGGCACTCAGCCAGGATGGTACCAAAGGCTGCAGCGATCATATAATTTACGAAAATATTACTGGTATAGGGTGCCATAAAACAGCAGACTCCCCAGGTCAATGAGGCACCAAGGCCGCAAAGAAACAGGCGATTCGGCCGTGTGCTGTATATGATGGAAAAACCCGTACAGGCTGCAAAAGCAGCGATCATTTCAATTATCGTTCTTGTCATGAGATGATACCTCCCATCAAAAATAATGGAATGGCGTAGCCCAGAGCAATAGCTCCGGCAACCAGAAGAGATTCCAGAAACCGGAAGATTCCGGCCATCAGATCTCCGCACATCATATCCCTGACTGAAGCAGTAAGTGTCATACCTGGGATCAGCAGCATAATGTCACCGATCATAATGGTATCCAGATGTTGCCCGAGTCCGATCTTGACGAAAAAGATGGCAGCAAAACCGGCAATTACCGAAGCCAGCCAGGTGTAGACCAGTTTGTTCAGATTCTCAACACTTGTTAGCCGGCTGGTTCCCATCATAAGTAAGGCTGTAATACCGGAAACAAGCCCGTCTATCATATTTCCGCCAAAGAAAATGGTAAATCCTCCGCCGGCCATAAAGTAGGCCAACGCGATCAACAGAGTGTTGTCGTGATAGGAAACGGGCTGCATATGATCCAGAGCCTGCCAGATTTCTTTGACACCCGGTTGCGTGGCACAGATCCTTCTGGAAATTTCGTTTAGTTCTTCTAACCGGTGGAAGTTGTTACTGAACCGGTAGACTCTGCGGGTCTGGGTACGGATCTGTCCATCGCTTGTTACAATGGAAACTGCGATAAACTCCGGGATAGAGAATACATTGACCTTGCGGTAGCCATAAGAAGTCAGCATACGATAGATGGAATCTTCCACGCGGTTGATCTCGGCACCGCAGGTGAGCATCTCTTCTCCGATGTCCAGAACCAGAGAAAGAATATAGGCAGGATCATAATTATTTTTTGCATTTTCCGGGTTTACCCGGATATCAAGTCCTCTTTGCATAAGACCTCCCTTAGATAAATCCTCCGTCGATGGTGAGAATCTGACCGGTGACGTAGGATGGCATTTCCAGGATTTTTTGCACCGTGCGCGCCACTTCCTGTGTGGTTCCGAAACGACCGGCAGGAATCTCTTCTGCCATCTGTGCTTTTTCCTCTTCAGAAAAGCAGCTGTTCATGGTGGTGTCAATGACACCGCAGCTGACTGCATTTACCTGGATATTACTGGGGGCAAGTTCCTTGGCCAGTGCTTTTGTCAGCGTATTGACGCCACCCTTGGTAGCAGAGTAAGCGGCTTCGCAGGAAGCACCGGTATTTCCCCAGATGGATGAGATATTGATTATTCTGCCCGATTTGTTATGGACCATGCCCGGAATAACTGCCCGGCAGGTATAAAAAACAGAGCTGAGATTGGTATTTAAAAGTTTCTGCCATTGTGCTGTCGTCATTTCAGACAGTAGACCGATGTGAGCGATGCCCGCATTGTTGATCAAAATGTCTACGCTGCCGAAACGCTTCTGCCCCTCCGAGATGAACCACTGGACATAGTCAGGGTCTCCTACGTTTCCACAGGAGGTATACAGTGGACAATCCGGATGATCCGTAAGGAATTCCTTCTGAAATTTCAGTCTGGCATCTTCGTGGGTGCCGGTATTTAAGATCAGATTGTAGGAGCCATCAGAAAAAAGCTCCGCAATGGCGCGCCCGATTCCCCGGGAAACGCCGGTGATGCAAAGGGTCTGTTTTTCCATACAAAAACCTCTTTTCCGTAAAAATGGCAGTTGAATTGTTTCTATAACAGTATAGCATATCCTATGGTGACGGACAAATAAAAATGCGGGTTGCTTTACACAACCTTAGAAAGATGCTATAATGAAACCACTATAAATCAGTGAAGGGGCTTGATATTATGCGTATTACAATAAGCGGTAAAAATATTGACATTACAGACGGATTACGTGGAGCAGTAGAGGAGAAACTTTCCAAACTGGATAAGTTCTTCAACAAAGAGATGGATGCCAGCGTAACATTAAGTGTAGAGAAGAACAGACAGAAGATCGAGGTAACCATTCCGGTAAAGGGCGGAATCATCCGTTCCGAGCAGGTCAGCAGCGATATGTATGTATCCATTGACCTGGTTGAGGAAGTGATCGAACGTCAGTTAAAGAAATACAGAAAGAAACTGATCGATCAAAAACATGAGTCTGAGACTTTTACCAACGAATTCTTTGAAGCAGACAGCGACGAGGAAGAGGGCGAGATCAAGATCGAAAGAGTAAAGAAATTCGGAATGAAGCCCATGTATCCGGAAGATGCCTGCCTGCAGATGGAACTTCTCGGACATAACTTCTATGTATTCCAGAATGCAGAGACCGAAGAGGTCAACGTGGTTTACAAGAGAAAAGGAAATACCTACGGACTCATTGAGCCGGAGTTTTAAGAGAAATTGGTCAGCTACCCAAACGGGTAGCTGATTTACTGATTCATGACAAATGAGGCTGTAAACAGGCTTATTTTGTTGACGGGAATAGCCCGGGTAAGAAGGATAAAAAAGTGGAAAAAAAGATTGGGAATAATAGTTCAGGAAAACAGCTGGTACTGCTGATCCTGTCCTTAGCCTGGCCTACGATCCTGGAGCAGTGCCTGCAGACGGTTGTGGTCTATGCAGATACTGCCATGGTGGGAAGGATTGGCGCACAGGCTTCTGCTGCAGTGGGACTGATCACACCGGTGACCTGGCTCATCAATGCGCCGGCATATTCGCTGGGTGTGGGAGTACTGGCATTTGTGGCTCGTAATAATGGGGCCAAAAACTATACAGAATTAAAAACAGCAGCCATGCAGGGCGTATATCTTGCCTTGATCATCGGCGCGATAGAGAGTGCAATCGTACTGGGCATTTCACCTTTTTTACCGGTCTGGATGGGAGGTACCGGCGCGGTATGCAGGCAGGCAACAGCTTATCTTGCCATTACCGGAGGAGCCTTCATCTTTAAATCGGTGGACATGGTATTAAGCTGTGTGATCCGTGGCGTGGGAGATACCAAAACTCCCATGTTGGTGAATGCTTTTATGAATCTGGTGAACATCATCGGTAATTATTTTCTGATCTATGAGAGCAGAATGATACATATTTTCGGAAAAGAAATTTTTATGCCGGGTGCGGGCTTAGGAGTTACGGGAGCGGCACTGGGAACTGCCATTGCTTCGGTGTTTGGCGGTGTCTGTATGCTGCTTGCCATGTGGAAAAATCCGTTGTTGTCACCTCATAAGGCCAGCAAACGTCTTGACCGGCATGTGATGTATCAGTGCGTCCGGGTTGGAATTCCGCTGGCGATCCAGAGGCTGGCGATTTTCTCCGGTTATACGGTATTCACTGCTCAGGTGGCAAGCCTTGGAACCACTACATTGGCGGCTCATTCCATTGCCATTAACGCGGAGGAACTGTTTTACATTCCGGGCTTTGGTATGCAGGATGCGGGATCAACCCTTATCGGAAATGCCATGGGCGAAGGCGATGAGAAGAAAACAGACCGTATGGCGAGACTGCTCATACTGATCACAGTATTGCTCATGACCTTCACGGGAGCACTGTTGTTTATCTTCCCACAATTTATGATGGGACTCTTTACCAGGGATGCTGAAGTGATCGCCCAGGGTGTGGTGGCCCTGAAAATGGTGGCGGTTTCAGAACCTATTTACGGTGCCCTGATCATGATGGAGGGAATCTTTAATGGTGTAGGAAACACCAAAACCACCTTCATTGTGGGGGTTTGTACCATGTGGATCATCCGGGTGGGTATGACTTATATCTGTGTCCACCTGCTGGGGCTTGGACTGGTAGCGGTTTGGAGCTGTATGATCGCGGAGAATGTAAGCAAAGCACTGATCTTAGGTATTCTGTTCGCCAAGGGATACTGGAAAAAGGGTGCGGTAGTGTATGAATAACAGGTCGTGAAGGTGTTGCCGGTGAAAGGCGCGGGCAGCACAAGGCGGCTTTAGGAGCATAGAATTTTGAGGAGGAAAGGATCATGAATATCATTGTACTTGCAGGCGGATTGAGCACAGAGCGGGATGTGTCGCTGGTATCAGGCAGCGGGATCACCCAGGCCTTAAGAAAAAGAGGCCACCGCGTGATCATGCTGGATGTGTTTCTGGGATATGGAGAAGAAGGAGAAGATCTTACCGGTATTTTTGAACGGGCCGATGAGATAGGCGCGGTTGCGGACGGTATCAAAACCCAGGCTCCGGATATAGAACAGGTGAAGGCTATGCGCAAGGACAAATCCGATATTTTCTTCGGTCCTAATGTCATTGCGCTGTGCCGCATGGCGGATATTGTATTTATGGCGCTTCATGGATCCAACGGTGAAGATGGCAGGATCCAGGCGGCCTTTGATCTATTTGGCATCAAATATACCGGAACCGGCCATATGAGTAGCGCCATTGCCATGGATAAAGAGATTTCCAAGGAGTTCTTTATTTATCACGGCATCCCCACACCAAAGGGTGTCATTGCGCAAAAGGGTGAGAAAAACCTGACACTGAAAGAAGCAGGAGTACCTTTACCTTGTATCATCAAACCCTGCTGTGGTGGTTCCAGTATCGGAACCAGCGTCGTGCGTACAGAAGAGGAGTATGAACCGGCATTGAAAGAAGCCTTTCAGTTTGAAGACCGTGCGGTGGTAGAGCAGTTCATAACCGGACGGGAATTTTCCGTAGGTGTGATGAGCGGAAAAGCACTTCCGGTCATTGAGATCGCACCCAAGAAAGGCTTTTACGATTATAAAAATAAATATGCGGCAGGCAGCGCCGTGGAAACCTGCCCCGCACAGATTCCGGAGGATATCGCAAGGAAGATGCAGAAGTATGCGGAGGAGGTTTTTGCCTGCCTGCGTTTCGAAACGTATGCCAGAATAGACTTTTTGTTAAGCGAGAACAACGAGATCTACTGTCTGGAGGCTAATACTCTGCCGGGCATGACTCCTACCAGCCTGCTTTCTCAGGAAACCCAGGTGATCGGAATGAACTATGAAGAACTTTGCGAACAGATCATCCGGATCTCTCTGGTAAAGTATGAATAGAAAGAGCCGGTCGTCTTATGCGGCCGCAGAGAATTGTGGAAAGTGTGGCCGCCTCAACGGCCGCAGAAATTGAGGTAGTGAAATGAAAAATATGACGATCCGACATTTGGCGGAAGCCTCCGGAGGCACTTATTTTGGCCCGACGGAAAAACTGGATCTTGAGATCACCGGTGTGGTAAAAGATAACCGGGAAGTAAAAAGCGGCAATCTGTTTGTGCCCTTTAAGGGAGCAAAGGTGGATGGACATGATTTTATCGGCCAGGCCTATGCGGCCGGTGCGGCGGTGGTATTATCGGAACAGGATCTATCCGACCGACTGAATGACTGGAAGGTGGGAGAGGATTTTGCTTATATCAAGGTTGCGTCCTGCCCCCAGGCCCTGAAGGATCTGGCGGCTTATTACCGACAGCAGTTATCCTGCACCATTATCGGTGTTGTGGGAAGCGTGGGTAAAACCAGTACCAAAGAAATGATCGCTTCGGTTCTTGGCACGAAATACCGTGTACAGAAAACCGCAGGCAACTTCAATAATGAGATCGGACTTCCCCTGACCATCTTTTCCATCAGGGAGGAACACGAAGTGGCCATTGTGGAAATGGGTATTTCAGACTTCGGCGAGATGGAACGCCTGGCCCGGATCGCAGTACCGGATATGGTAGTGATGACCAACATCGGATGCTGTCACCTGGAAAAGCTTGTTGACCGGGATGGCGTTTTGAGGGCAAAATCAGAGGTGATCCGTTTTATCAAGGACGGCGGCGCGCTGGTGTTAAATATGGATGATGATAAACTGGCTACCATTAACGTGCCGGAGAGGCTACATGGACTAAGCTATGGCATAGTGGAGACTCCGCAAGGATTTGGATGCGAGGCATCAGAGACTGACGCGTCAGGTATGGCATTAAGAGAGCGGACAGACAAAACGGCCTACGCCACGGACGTACATTCTCAGGGCATTGACGGGGAAACGGCAACCTTCCATATTGACGGAAAACAGTTTACCGCAACGATTCCCATGTCCGGTGTTCATAACGTATATAATGCACTGGCAGCAGTATGTATCGGAAATAAAATGGGCCTGACCACTGAACAGATGAAAGAAGGGATTGAGTCCGTAGGTGAGGTGGAAGGCCGGAACCGCAGGATCTCATGCCACGGTTATACTGTAGTAGATGATTGTTACAACGCCAACCCGGCTTCTATGCGGGCTGCGCTTTCTGTGCTTGCCAAAGCTTCAGGACGCAGGATTGCTGTGCTGGGGGATATGGGAGAACTGGGAACGCAGGAAAAGCAGCTCCACTACGAGGTGGGCACTTTTGCTGCCCAGTGTGGCATTGATCTGGTTTGCTGTATCGGAGAGTTGGCAAAAGAGATAGCCCGGGGGGCAAAGGAGCACGGAGCCAAGGTGCTGGAGTTTGCATCGGTCGAGGAGTTCATGAAAGACTTCGCACCAAGTGTAAAAGAGGGAGACACCATTCTGGTGAAAGCTTCCCATTTCATGAAGTTTACGGGGATCGTGGAGGCATTGACGAAGTAAAAGTTTCGGTTGACTTTTTTACTGTTAGTGTGTAGACTAAAAAAAGATATAAATTGATAAAGACTTGGAACAGGAGTAGTAAACAGCAAAGTTTCTTTTCAGAGAGCTGTCGGGAGCTGCGAGACAGTAAAGAGGCACTGTTGAACTCGCCTGGGAGTCCCGTCCCTGAAGGATAGATGTTCCGATGTAGAGCCGAAGACGTTCACGTTGGAAGTGTAGCCCCAAGGAATCTGTGTTAGTTGGTGTTATATGTGCTATCAGGATTGCTTAAATGAAATCTGTGTAGGGAACGGCGTCAGATCACGTTACGATCTTTAAGTGTCGGAGAAATTTCTCCGGAAACCCGAGTGGTACCGCGTAAAGGATAGACCTTTTCGTCTCAGGAATGAGACGGAAAGGTTTTTTGTTTATGACAAGTGAGGCTGTAGCGGCAGATGAGCGAAAAATCCATATAGGAAATAAAAAATCGCTAAATATCC
>JBJEKY010000046.1:0-3508 GCA_051878875.1 Lachnospiraceae bacterium
AAGACTGTGCCGCCGACTTCCATCACAAATTTCTCCGGATCCGTAATCTTATTTGTTTCTGACATCTTCATTTGACTTTCAGTAGATATGCTTGATTGTCCACAAGCTGCTCTGTATACTGTCCTTATCAAGAGAAAAGGAAATCCCAGAGCACACCTCCCGCAAAGACCTGTACTCTGGGACTATGGTATTAAAACCATGTATATTGTAACAGAATACTATCGGTCTGGGCAACATATTTTTATCTGAGAGCAGTGAATTTCTTTGTCCCGAATGCCAGAAGGGCAGTCTGGGTTTTCGCGATTATTGCAAACGTATTGTCAGGTATGAAGGTGGGGATTGCGAATGGATCAAGATCCCCAGGCATCAGTGTGATAATGCGAATTGCAGGCGGATCCACCGTATGCTCCCATCGTTTCTTCTTCCACACAAGCATTATACGGAAGAAACCATATCAGGTGTCCTTGATGGGGTTGTGAAGCCTACAGACGAGGATTCTGAAGAACATCCGTCCGAAAGGACGATGATACGCTGGCACCACTGGCTTATGGTAAATGAATTTACCATTGATGGTCTGATGAAGTCCATCGCATTTCGGGAACTGGGTTACACAAAGGAACTTCTGTATTCCAGTATTTCCCTGCTCAGCCATTTAAAAAGTTCCATCCCGGATGGCTGGCTGTCAGTCATCATCCGGTACATCTATAATTCAGGCAATAAACTCATACCTGTTTATTGATTTTGTTTTACCGACTTTGTTTTTACTGTCCGTGTCCGTTTTTGTATGATATTTCCATAGGAGGTACATACAGAAATGAATACGAACAAAAAGTTAATCTCTCCCCAGTGGCAGGAGGAAGAGGCACTTGCCCGGTTTCAGATCATCTCACCACTGCTGGATGAATCCCTCGATGAGGCAAAATATATCCAGCTGCGCAGAAAGCAGGCGGAAAAATACAATCTCAGCGATAAAACAGTGCGGCGTTATGTGAATGCATACCGTCAGAACGGTTTTGAAGGATTGAAACCAAGAGCACGTCACTATTACCAGAAAGGAAACCTTCCTGATAATTATGAAGAACTTGTCCAGGAAGCGATCCAGCTGCGCAGGGAGGTCCCAAGCCGCTCCGTCGAAAAGATCATCCTGATCCTAGAGATGGAAAAACGCGTGGCCCCAGGGGTCTTGAAACGTTCCACACTGCAGCGGCACCTGTACGAAGCCGGATTTGGTGCAGGGCAGATGGAGGTCTACCGTGAAGCACGGAAAAGTTCTTCCAAACGTTACTGTAAGCCGCACCGCATGATGCTTGTCCAGGGAGACATCAAGGAAGGGATCTACCTTCCGATCGGTAAAAATGGCGCAAAAGTGAAAACTTATCTTTCTTCTGCGATCGATGACCATTCCCGGATGATCCTTTCTTCAAAGTTCTATGACAATGAGGAAGAAAAGATCGTCGAAGATACATTTCATAATGCGATTCTGAAATACGGAAGATTTGACAGATGCTACTTCGACCACGGATCCCAGTATACTGCGAAACAGCTGAAACTCTCACTGGCAAAGCTTTCCATACGCATCTCGCTGGCGCCTGTGGCAAGCGGGAAATCCAAAGGAAAGATCGAGAAGTTCCACCAGGTCGTATCTCAGTTCCTTGATGAGGCAAAAGCAAAAAAGGTTAAAACACTGGAAGAGCTGAACCGTTACTGGGCCATCTATCTGGAGGAATATTATCAGAATGATGCCCATGATGGGATCCGGGAATACTATGAAAGCCATGGTGTTGAACTCCCTAAAGAAGGGATCTCGCCGCTGCAGGAATTCAACCGTGATATCCGGCCGTTAACTTTCCTGGATACTTCAATTGTAAACGAAGCTTTTCTTTATCATGAAAACCGGAAGGTCGATAAGGGGGCCTGCTTCAGTTTTCAGGGCAGGAAATATGAGGCCAAAACCTCCCTGATCGGCTGTGTGGTAGAGATCTCCTATGATCCAAATGCTCCTGAAACTGTCACGGTCCATTATCCGGGGATCGAACCGTTCCAGAGCAGACCGCTGAGCATAGAATCTTATTGTGACAAGTCACAGCCACTGCCAAGATCTGCAAAAGCAGTAGAGCCAGAGACTTCAAGGTTCCTGGATGCGTTGGAAAAGCAGCATGAGGAAAACAAAAAACGTCGTGCAGATGCCATCTCCTTTGGCAGTTACAGGAAGGGGGCGGACGAAAATGTATGAGGCTTTTTATGGAATGTCCCACACGCCGTTTGTACGGAATGTCCCCCCGGAGTCCCTGTATGAATCACGGGCAATGGATGAAGTTCTTGGGCGCCTTTCTTACGCGGCAGACCGGCAGTTATTTACGGTCGTAACGGCAGATGCCGGATGTGGGAAATCAACGCTGATCCGCAAATTTGCATCCAGCCTTCCAAAGGACAAATATATTCTTCTGTATCTTTCTGATTCCAAGCTGACACCAAGATGGCTCTATAACGGGATCGCCAAGCAGCTTGGCCTGGAAGCAAAGTTCAGCCTTGGTGAAGCAAAAAAGCAGCTTCATAAGGAAATAGAGATCATCCATGGGGTACAGCATAAAAAAGTAGTATGCGTATTGGATGAGGCACATCTCCTTGAAAGAGAAACCATAGAAGAATTCCGTTTCCTGCTCAATTTTGAATTTGATTCCCAAAGCCCCATGGCTCTGATCCTTGTCGGACAAACAGAACTGTGGGATGACAAGCTCCGGCTGAAGCGGTATGCCGCTGTAAGACAGAGGATCGATATTAACTGTGTCCTTCCTCATCTGGACCGTTCTGAAACGGAAAGATACATCCGCTCCCATCTGGATTACGCAGGATACAAGGATGGAGAGCTCTTCAGCCAACGCGCGATCAATGAGATATACAAAAGCACCAATGGCATACCGCGTGTGATCAACCGAGTCTGTGAAAAATCCCTTATGTATGGATTCCAACAGCAGCACCGGATCATCGATGACCATGACATTTCCTTTGTTGTTGAGCATGAGATGCTGAACGGAGGTGAGTCATGATATTAGAATACCCATACCCAGTTGTCACGTATTATGATGATGATCCTGATGACTGCGAAGTCGATCAATATCAGGGTTCTATCACTACAATCCGATTGAAAGAAGAGCCTTATGAGGCTGAAGTAAATGCAATGGGATACAGCTTTCACATACTGTTTGGCCATCACCGGGACGGTTGGTTTTTGTGTATTCCAAACTGGAATTTTGGATGTGAGCTGTCACATCCATCCGATCTGTTCTGGAACATGGATTCCATGACCAGAGAAACATCAAAGTTGGATTATGAAGATGCTACCGCTATAGCGTATGCATTAAATACATTAAGCAGCTATCTTGAAAAATGATTACTTTGGACTGGGGCGTCAGCCCCAGTGTCATTGAATCTTTAATGGACACTGAAATGGGCTATGGAGGGACAATCAGTTAGATCAAACGCTGGCCATTTTAGGAAGTCAGAAACA
>JBJEKY010000047.1:0-20228 GCA_051878875.1 Lachnospiraceae bacterium
GATCTATTTCACGGAAGAAGCGAAAGAGGAAGTTTACAAGAAATTTAACAGTGCTTTGTCAAAAAACGGAGTATTGTTTATTGGTAGTACAGAGCAGATCATGAATTATAAAGAATTAGGCTTTGAACGTGCCAAGTCATTCTTCTTTGTAAAGAATGTTTCATAGTTTTCTCGGGCAGATGTACTGACCTGAAAACTGTTTATCCAATAAGAACGAAAAAGGTTATTGTTTTAGCGGAAGTAGCGGCCGCCGGACAATAACCTTTTTTGATTGATTTAATTCCCTTTTATAAGTGCGCTCATAACCTGCTTCATGTATGGTTGAAAGATTTCTTTTGATGTCATGGCTTCCTCTGTTAAAAGAAATTTGCCATAAGCTGTAGCAGGAGTGGCGGGTTTGCGGTCACATTTATCTACGTATCCGGCTAATTGTTTTAAAACAGCCATATCCTCTTTTTCCAGATAGTAATAGTTCTGGTAATCGGTGTAGGGAACATAGATTTTGTTGTCAACCACACGCACGCTTAATTTGAAGTGTTTTTCGTTAAGTATTAGATAGTAGGGACCGGTTGAAAAAGAAACCGGTTTCGGAACAGCACGGTTAAGCCGTGCACTGATCAATAAATTCTCAATTTCCTTTCCGTAATAGTCCTTTGAAGTGGTTCGAACGGCTTCCTGAAAATCATAGGCATCCTCAAAGGGCTGCAGATAGGATAACATGGGAAGCAGGCAAACCAAACCAAGAAGGTCTTCATAGTTATGTAAGAGGAGGAGACGTTCTTCCGAGGGATCCTGGGTCTTCTCGTATGAAAAAAAATGGCTGATCAATTCACCGCCATGAAACTGGTCTTCTCTTGAGATTCCCATGAACTGCTCCAGAGATTTTTGCTTCAGGTTCTTAAGCTTAAGAATGGATTGCAGTGGTTTTACCTGTTTATACAGATCCAGAGAGGTTAAAATGCTTAGCAGGTCAACCTGGTGATATTTTTTTGCTTTTTCACAAAGGAAGGGAATATCAAATCCATCGCCATTAAATGTGATACAGTTCTTGTAATCTTTGCAGAGAGAGAAAAATGCGTCAAGAACAAGTTCTTCCTCTTCTTTTTTTTGTGCAAGATATTGTGTGATACTTAATATCCCGTTTCGATTCGTTATGCATCCGATCATATAAAGATAAGCAGTTTTGGATGAAAAACCGGTGGTCTCAATATCGAAAAGCAGAGAATCTTCTGAGAAATAGGCTAAGCTATCCGGGCAAAGTTCGGTTATGATTATTTCCTTTTGCTTTATGATCATATAGGAATTCCCTCCTGTATCTATTTTCAAACATTAGTATTCTGCATGACTAAAAAAAGTAATTTGACTTATAAATTTTATTTTTAATTATAACATACGCAAAGATTTATGTTATAATTTTTTTAGTTTTTCCCGGGGTTCATTTTTGGACTGCGGGAAAATAAGTATGTAAGGAAAAAATCAGAAAAGAGGACAAAGAATGGGAGTATTAACTTTCAAGGGTGGAGTCCATCCTTATGAGGGCAAAGAACTCTCGAAAGATAAACCGGTGAAGGCTTATCTTCCACAGAGAGATCTTGCTTTTCCGTTATCTCAGCACATTGGTGCACCTGCAAACCCCGTTGTGGAAAAAGGTGAACATGTGTTAGCCGGTCAGCTTATTGCTGAAGCCGGTGGCTTTGTTTCTGCGCCTATCTACTCCAGTGTGTCAGGAACTGTGAAATCTATCGAGAAAAGAAGAACAGCAACCGGTACCATGGTGGATGCGATCATCATTGAAAATGATGGAGAATACAGCCATGTTGACTATGAGGAAGTGGATGATGTTTCCGCACTGTCCAAAGAAGAGATCATTGAGAAGATCAAAAAGGCCGGTGTTGTTGGAATGGGTGGAGCAGGATTCCCGACCCATGTAAAGCTTTCTCCGAAAGAGCCGGAAAAGATCGACTACATTATTGCTAACTGTGCGGAATGTGAGCCATATCTGACTTCTGATTATCGTTTGATGTTAGAGGAACCGGAAAGTCTTGTGGGTGGTATGAAAATGCTGGTTTCTCTGTTTGACAATGCAACCGGCGTGATCGCGATCGAAGACAACAAACCGGACTGTATTGAGCGTTTGAGCAAACTTACCGAAAATGAACCAAGGGTTGAAGTGAAAGCATTAAAAACCAAATATCCTCAGGGATCCGAGCGTCAGCTGATCTATGCAGTAACCGGAAGAGCTATCAATTCTTCCATGTTACCGGCAGATGCAGGCTGTATTGTAGATAATACCGCAACGGTGATCAATGCGTATAAGGCTGTAAAAGAAGGTAAGCCTTTGACACATCGCGTTGTAACCATTACCGGAGATGCCATTGAAGATCCCAGAAACTTTGATGTTTTATTTGGAACCAGCTTTGCGGAACTTGTGGAAGCTGCGGGAGGATTTAAACAGCAGCCGGAAAAGATCATCTCCGGTGGTCCGATGATGGGCTTTGCTGTATTTGATTATGACTTCCCTGTTGTAAAAACAACCTCATCCCTGTTGTGTCTTACAAAAGATGAGGTAGCTGCCAATGAGCCCACTGCCTGCATCAATTGTGGACGTTGTGTAGAGGTATGTCCATCCAGATTGCTTCCATCCAGACTGGCTAAGCTGATGGATCATGGAGATATCGAAACCTTTGAAAAAATGAATGGTGTGGAATGTGTGGAATGCGGAAGCTGCAGTTTTATCTGTCCGGCAAAACGTCATCTTGCACAATCCATCCGCGCAGGACGGCAGACCGTACTTGCAAACAGACGTAAACAAAAATAGGAAGAGGTGTGAATAAAAGTGAGTGAATTATTAAATGTTTCATCATCACCGCATGTCCGTTCCAAAGACACAACCAGTCGTATCATGCTTTACGTTATTATCGGACTGCTGCCGGCAGCCTGCTTTGGTGTCTATAATTTCGGACTTTCTGCGTTGATCTTAATTCTGGTATGTATTGCCAGCTGCGTGATCTCAGAATATGTTTTTAATATGGTAACCAAAAGAAAACAGACGATCCAGGATTTAAGTGCAGTGGTAACAGGCCTTTTGTTAGCATTAAACCTGCCATCCACGCTTCCCTGGTATCTGGCTGTGATCGGAAGTGTATTCGGTATTGTCCTTGTTAAGATGGTTTTTGGAGGAATAGGACAGAACTTCATGAATCCTGCTCTGGGTGCAAGATGCTTTATGCTGATCTCTTTTACCGGATATATGACGAACTTCACTTATGATGGTGTTTCCGGTGCAACACCGTTAGCATTGTTAAAAGCAGGAGAGTCCGTAAAAACCATGGATCTTCTTCTGGGAACAACAGCAGGAACCATTGGTGAAACCAGTGTGATCGCTATTTTGATCGGAGCAATCTTCCTGATCCTGATGGGCGTGATCGATCTTTCCATACCGGGAAGTTATATTTTATCGTTTGCAGTGTTTACACTGTTATTCGGAGGACATGGCTTTGATCTTACCTTCCTTGTTGCAGAACTTTGCGGTGGTGGATTAATGCTTGGTGCCTTTTTCATGGCTACGGATTATGCCACAAGCCCCATCACAACCAGAGGACGTATCCTCTTTGGCATTTGCCTGGGTATCCTGACCGGTGTATTCCGTTTCTTCGGAGCATCTGCGGAAGGCGTTTCCTATGCAATCATCTTCTGCAACCTTCTGGTACCGTTGATCGATAAGATCACTGTCCCGAAAGCATTTGGCAAAGGAGGCAGAGTTCATGAATAGAATCGTAAAAGATACCATAAAAATATTTGCTATTACACTGATTGCCGGATTACTGCTGGGTGGTGTATACATGATCACCAAAGAACCTATTGCCAATGCTGAAGAGCAGGCAAAACAAGAGGCTTATAAAGCTGTGTTTACCGATGCGGATAGTTTTGAAGCAGTCACATTTGATGCCGATGAAGCAAGACAGATCCTGGATGACAATCAGTTTTCCGATGATATCATTGATGAGGTGGTTCTGGCAAAAGATGCACAGGGATCTACATTAGGCTATGTTCTGACTGTGACTTCAACAGCGGGATATGGTGGAAATATCCAGTTTTCCATGGGAATCACTATGGATGGTACCTTAAACGGATATTCCATTCTTTCCATTAGTGAGACTGCCGGTCTTGGAATGAAAGCAAAAGAAGAGAAGTTCTCAAGCCAGTTCGTAGATAAGAGTGTCGAGAAGTTTGAGGTGACCAAAACAGGTTCCACTTCGGATGCAGAAATTGATGCTATCAGTGGTGCGACGATCACCTCTAAGGCAATGACCTATGGAATCAACAGTGGCTTATGCTACTTCCAGAATGTATTACTTGAAGGAGGAATGAGCAATGAATAAATGTATTGAACGTTTACATAACGGTATCATTAAAGAGAATCCTACCTTCGTTCTCATGTTAGGTATGTGTCCGACCCTGGCAGTTACGACATCTGCCATTAACGGAATCGGAATGGGGCTATCTACGACCGTGGTACTTGCCTTATCCAATCTGCTGATTTCTTTGTTAAGAAATGTGATCCCGGACAGGGTAAGAGTTCCGTCCTTCATCGTAATCGTAGCATCCTTCGTGACCATGGTGCAGTTTTTGGTGCAGGGATTTGTTCCAAGTCTTTACGCATCCTTGGGAATCTACATCCCACTAATCGTTGTAAACTGTATCATCCTTGGTCGTGCGGAAAGTTATGCTTCTAAGAATGGTCCATTGCCATCTTTATTTGACGGTATCGGAATGGGTCTTGGATTTACCTTAAGTATTACCGTGATCGGTGCATTCCGTGAGTTGATCGGAGCAGGACAGATCTTTGGAAAACAGATCCTTCCGCTGGCTGATGCAGCTACCAATACTGCAGGATATGTTCCAATCACGATCTTTGTTTTGGCACCGGGTGCGTTTATCGTTCTTGGATGCTTAAATGCAGCAATCACAGCGATCAACAATAAGAAGAAAGCTTGTGGTAAACCGGTTACAGAAGCTGTAGGATGCGGCGAAAATGCCTGCGCATCCTGTGCATCTGCAAGCGTTTGTCTGTCAGCCAGTGTAAATGCGAAAACGGAAACTGCTCCATCTGCAGAAACGGTAACGCCTAAGGAAGTGCCTGCTCCACAGGAAACAGCAAAAGCTTCTGACGATGCACCGGCTTCTCAGAATGAGACGAAAGAATAGGAGGGAGACATAAATGGAAAATGTATTATTGATCACATTAGGTGCTGCCCTGGTTAATAACGTTGTATTAAGTCAGTTCCTTGGTCTTTGTCCGTTCCTGGGTGTATCTAAGAAAGTGGAAACCGCTGCAGGTATGGGTGGTGCCGTAATCTTCGTTATTACTCTGGCATCCTTTGTCTGCGGTGTAATTGAAAAATTTATTTTGATCCCGGCTAATCTGGATTATTTAAATACCATTGTGTTTATTTTGATCATTGCAGCCCTGGTACAGTTTGTGGAAATGTTTTTACGCAAAAATATGCCAGCATTGTATAACTCACTGGGAGTTTACCTTCCACTTATCACCACCAACTGTGCAGTACTTGGTATCGCATTAAAGAATGTGCAGAATGGTTATGGAATCATTGCAGGAACAGTGAATGGATTATTTACTGCCGTTGGTTTTACCATTGCTATCGTGATCATGGCAGGTATCCGTGAACAGATCCAGTACAATGATTTTCCGGAAGCATTCAAAGGATCTGCCAGTGTTTTGATCACGGCAGGACTTATGGCTATTGCATTCTTCGGTTTTTCCGGAATTATATAAGGAGGCGTGAATATGACTGGAATTTTAATTGCCGGTGCACTCATCGCCGGTGTGGGTATTTTTATTGGCGTTTTCCTTGGAATTGCCGGTGAAAAATTTGAAGTAGAAGTTGATCCAAGAGAAGCTGCAATTGCAGAGCTTCTTCCGCAGAGCAACTGTGGAGGATGCGGTTATCCGGGATGTTCCGGACTTGCCGCTGCGATTGCTAAAGGCGAAGCTCCGGTGAACCAGTGTACCGGATGTAATGCTGAAGTTGTGAAAAAGATCGGTGAGATCATGGGTGTGGAAGCAGAAGCAAAAGAACCGCAGGTTGCTTTTGTAAAATGTAAAGGTACCTGTGATAAAGCAAAGAACGACTATGTATATTCCGGAATTTCCGATTGCTCCATGGCAAAACGTGTTCCCGGAGGAGGAGCAAAAGCTTGTAACTACGGTTGCTTAGGACTTGGAAGCTGTGTAAAAGCATGTCCGTTTGATGCCATCCATGTGGTTCAGGGTGTAGCAGTTGTAGATAAGGAAAAATGTAAAGCATGTGGTAAATGTATTGCAGCCTGTCCGAATGGTCTCATTGAATTTGTGCCGAAGAAATCTGAGCATCTTGTTCAATGTAACAACAAAGATATGGGTAAACAGGTGATGCAGGTTTGCCAGAGCGGTTGTATCGCATGTCGTATCTGCGAGAAAAACTGCCCGGCAGAAGCTATTACCGTAACCGATAATGTGGCACACATTGATCAGAGTAAGTGTACACATTGCGGTATCTGTGCTGAGAAATGTCCAAAGAAGGTTATTTCCTAGTTTTTTATCGGAATGAGTTATTGATATTACAGATCAGATGATGAAAAAGCGTCCTTATGGGCGCTTTTTCTTATTCTCTTATAAGCGTGGATGCATAGATGGTGAAATTGTCTGAAAAATGTTTGACGAATCTGCCATCTTAAGCTATAGTAATAGAGTAATGTAGAAAGTAAACAATCAGGAAAGGAATTTTACTTAGATGAATAAAACAAAATATACAAAAGCAGTGTGTATACTGGTTACAACCGTGTTATTGACAACCCTGATGAGCGGCTGTAGTATTGCCGGAATTTCCAATACATGGAGTGAACTGAAGGGATCTTTGGTTGGTAATAACTACAATATCACCTTTTATGATAATTATGGTGAGAAGTTTCTGACCATGAAAGGTGATAAAATCGATGTGGAAGGAAACGAAGTGGAAGAACAGGGCTATTCTTCAGATGGAGACAGAGTTACCAATTATACCTTATCTTCCGTGATCACGATTACCATTGATGGCTCTGAAGTGGAAAGCTGTGGGGACACCGTGATCTTTGCAGGAAAAGGGCTGGAACCTGTAGTGGATTTTACTCTGGAAGATAACCTTGAGGGAAAGAAAGATGGGATCACCAGTCTGACATCCATCGGAAGATCACTTAACAAATATAAGAATTTCTTTGGTAAAAAACGGGTGATCGTAGTTAAGAGCCAGCTTGGAACACCTATTTGTGCGTTTGAAGGAGATGATGTTTACTGGGATATTCCGGATGATCTTCCCAAAATGACAAAACTTATGGTGGATAATAAACCGCTCTATATACATAGAGCAAACTTCCAGATCATTGATGCGGAATTGATCGAGTAGAAACCAGCAGTTGAACTTTTGATGAACTTTAAGTTGTACAAACTGGCGCATTAACGCCTGATAAAAATAAAAGGAGAATGCCTATGAAGAAATTAGCAAAAGCAGTATTGGGGACTTCTTTGATCCTGTCCCTGCTCATCACACTTTGCCTGCCTGTGATCCCGGCGCAGGCTGCATCAAAGAAAACGAAGTTATCTTATACTTCAGTAACGATCCCTGTGGGAAAACAGACTTCCAAAACTCATTGGTATGCTAATAAAGCGGGTAAATTTAATACAAGCAGTGGGTTGAAGGGCGATCTGAAGATTACAGTTGAAAATAAGAAGAAGGGAGCAACCTATACCTTTACTTCCAGCAACAAAAAAGTGGTAACCATTGGATCGTCGGGTGGGTATCTGACCGGAGTAAAGGCAGGAACGGCAACCATTACCTGTAAACAGAAATTAAAAGGAAAAACTACCGTGATCGGAACATGTAAAGTGAAGGTAGTAAATGCTACCGTATCCTGGGATATGAGTGACAAGGATTATCCGATTGGTGATTATGTTCTTGCTGCGCCGTCAACCGATAACCTGATGATTAACTACCGTAATCCGGATGCAACCTATACCTATGAAACAGATAGTGCGGATCTGAAGATCACGGAAACAAAGTTGACAGGTACTAAAGCACATGATTACTTTTATACCAGTTATGTTTATATCCAGAAGATTTCTGCAAAAGCAACCGGAACGTATAACGTAACGATCAAGGAAAAATATAAGGGAAAGGTTCGTACGCTGGGCACCTATCAGATTACCATTAAGCCGGAATCTTTAGAAGAAAGTTATGAAATGAAGGTTAATGATTCCGTTGAATATCCGGTTAATGAATTTATCAAATGCGCAGAGGAAGGAACCGAATATTCCTTTGACATCATCAGTGGTTCGGATATTCTTGGATTTGTGGATGGTGTTTTAACAGCATTTGCGGAAGGAACGGCACAGATTCAGGTTACCAACAATCGTACCGGTAAGGTGATCGGAATCACCACAGTTACAATCGTGAGTGTTCCGTGTGAAGAAATTGATGTGCCTAAGACGGTTGCAACTTATGTGGGAAGTTTAGAAGTAAGGGATGAACTTCTTTTTGATGTGGATCTTTACCCGAGCGATACAACTGAGAGTCTGGAAATCACTTCCAGCGATCCTTCCATCCTGGAGGTAACTGCGGATGAGGAAGCATATTATATTTTCGATCCAAAGAAAGAGGGTGTTGTTACCGTAATTTATACCTGCGGTTCTGTGACTGCAGAGTGTGAGGTTATCGTATATGCTACAGAAGACGAATACTATGAAGCTATGTATGGCGATGATGAAGACGAAGATTATGATGATGACGAAGATTATGATGATGATTATGATTATGATGATGAGTATTAATCTTTTATAGCGTTCAAATGATGCTATCCAAAACACCTGTATGTAAAACATGCATACAGGTGTTTTTTTAAAATAGTCTAAAAACAACCTACAGTAAAACAACCCATCTTGTTTAAACAAACGGTTTATGCTATACTTTCATGGAGTGTATGGAAAGGAAAAAGAAGATGAACGAAGAAAAAATCGCACGCATTAACGAACTTTATCATAAATCAAAAAAAGAAGGCCTGACGGAAGAAGAAAAAGTGGAACAGGCTATGTTGCGGCAGGAATACATTGCCGCAATAAAGAATTCTATTGCTGCCCAGATGGAGAATGTCAGCATTGAAAATGAAGACGGATCTATTGTGAATGTAGCAGAGCGCAGAAGAATGAAGAAGGGAAATTAGACCATTGAGTAAGAAATTATTGATCAATCCTCGTTTGGCTGAAATTCTGGAGCATGCTCCGGAAAATGATGCAGAAAGACAGGATTATTTTATACAGATTGCTAAAGAAGAGGTAGAAAAAAGAAGCAGACAGGCAGGTCGAACGCTAACCTGTTGCGTGAATACCTTTGGGTGTCAGATGAATGCCAGAGATTCCGAAAAGATCTTAGGGGTACTGGAAATGGCAGGATATGTTGAATCTCAGGATGAACATGCGGATTTTGTGATCTACAATACCTGTACCGTCCGGGAAAATGCCAACAATCGTGTATATGGACGATTAGGATACCTTAGTACAATTAAGAAGAAAAATCCCCGGATGATCATTGCTCTTTGCGGCTGTATGATGCAGGAAGAGCAAGTGAGGGAAAAGATCAAAAAGAGTTATCCCTATGTTAATTTGGTGTTTGGAACCCATAATATCTATCGGTTTGCGGAACTTTTAGTACGTGCGCTGTTTACCGACGGACAGGTTATGGAAGTCATGGAAGACAGCAAGAAGATCGTGGAAGAATTGCCGATTGTAAGAAAATATGCTTATAAATCCGGCGTGAATATCATGTTCGGTTGCGATAATTTCTGTAGCTATTGTATCGTGCCCTATGTCCGTGGACGGGAAAAGAGCAGGACCAGTGAGGATATTATCAATGAAGTGAAGAAACTGGCCTCTGATGGAGTCATTGAAGTCATGCTGCTTGGCCAGAATGTGAATTCCTATGGAAAAGGACTGAAGGATTCTATTTCTTTTGCACAGCTTTTGCAGGAAGTGGAAAAAGTAGAAGGTATTGAACGGATCCGTTTCATGACGTCGCATCCAAAGGACCTTTCCGATGAACTCATTGATGTTATGGCATCTTCCAAAAAGATCTGCCGCCATATCCATCTTCCGGTCCAGTCCGGAAGTACCAGGATCTTAAAGGCTATGAATCGCCGGTATACCAGGGAGCAGTACCTTGCACTGGTGGATAAGATTCGGGCAAAAATGCCGGATGTGGCCATTACTACAGATATTATTGTAGGATTTCCGGGAGAAACAGAAGAAGATTTCCTGGATACATTAAGTCTGGTGCAGGAAGTAGAGTATGACAGTGCGTTTACGTTCATTTATTCCAAACGTACCGGCACTCCTGCGGCAGCTATGGAGGATCAGATTCCGGAAGATGTGGTAAAAGATCGTTTTGACCGTCTTTTGAAAGAAGTTCAGCGTATCTCCGAGAAAAAAGCCCGGGCATACACAGGACAGACGGTAGAAGTTCTGGTAGAAGAGAAAAATGCTCAGGATGAGTCGCTGGTAACCGGACGGTTAAGCAATAATTCTGTGGTTCATTTTAAGGGAACGCAGGATCAGATCGGAAGTATTGTGTCGGTTCATCTGGATGAATGCAAGGGATTCTATTATTTGGGAACACAAACAGAGTGATATGCAGGTGAAGCTATGTATGCATTTATAAAAGGCTGTATTGACAGCATAGGTGAGGACTATGTGGTAGTTGATTGTCATGACGTAGGATATCGGGTTTTTGTACCGGGATCTGTCATGAATGTGCTACCGCCTAAAGGGTCAGAGGTGAAACTATATACCTATCTCAGCGTACGGGAAGATGCCATGCTTTTATATGGATTTCTGTCTGAAGATGATAAGGATATTTTCAAGAAACTATTGGCAGTAAGTGGTATCGGCCCTAAAGGGGCATTGTCTATTCTATCGGCACTTACCCCGGACGAACTTCGGTTTGCTGTTTTGGCGGGAGATGATAAAGCCATTACCAAGGCACCGGGCATAGGTAAAAAGATGGCACAAAAACTGATCATCGAATTAAAAGATCGTCTGGACTTTGAAGAAGCCCTTACTCTGTCTTATGAACATAATGCTGCGTCCGGTATGGATAATCCGGATGCAAAAAATGATGCCATCAGTGCATTAACAGCGCTGGGATATGGTTACAGCGAAAGCCTTCAGGTGATTTCTTCTCTTGAGATTACATCGGAAATGGATGCGGAGGCAATCATTAAACTGGCGCTGAAGAAATTGGCATTTTAAAGAAAACGAGGTATTCTAATGGAAAAAAGGATACTGTCCACCCAGATCCAAAGTGAAGATCTAAAAATCGAGTCGGGATTAAGACCCCAGACGCTGGATGAGTACATTGGGCAGGAAAAGGTAAAAAATAATTTAAAAGTATACATAAAGGCAGCAAAGGATCGTGGAGAACCCTTAGATCACGTGTTATTTTACGGCCCGCCGGGGCTTGGTAAAACCACGCTTTCCGGTATCATTGCCAATGAAATGGGGGTGAATGTCAAGATCACATCAGGTCCTGCCATTCAGAAACCCGGAGAAATGGCATCTATCCTTAATAACCTTGGGGAAGGCGATATCCTCTTTGTGGATGAGATCCATCGTTTAAACCGCCAGGTAGAAGAGGTTCTGTACCCTGCTATGGAGGACTACGCCATTGATATCATGATCGGGAAGGGAACTACTGCCCGGTCTATTCGTTTGGATCTTCCGAAATTTACCCTTGTTGGAGCAACTACCAGAGCCGGACTTTTGTCGGCTCCTTTGCGTGACCGTTTTGGAGTGGTAAATCATTTGGAATTTTATACGCCGGAAGAACTTAAAATCATTGTAATGCACTCTGCCCAAAAACTGAATGTGAAGATCGAGGAGGAAGGTGCGTATGAACTTGCACGCCGTTCCCGGGGAACGCCGCGTTTAGCTAATCGGCTTCTAAAGCGTGTGCGGGATTTTGCCCAGGTAAAATATGACGGAGTGATCACCCGTGAAGTGGCAGATGAAGTTTTAAACCAGCTGGAAGTCGATACGTTGGGATTGGACAAAAATGACCGTATGCTGCTTCTGACCATGATTGATAAATTTGATGGTGGCCCCCTTGGTTTGGAGACGTTGGCTGCAGCCATAGGGGAAGATGCAGGAACCATTGAGGATGTTTATGAGCCGTATCTGGTGCAAAACGGTTTTATCAACCGTACTCCGCGGGGGCGTGTGGTAACTGACATGGCCTACGCACATTTTCAACGTATAAGAAAAGGATAAAAGCAGAATCTTTTTTCTAAGATGGATATTGTAAATTGTTGTCGATGCAGTTATAATATACAATATGTAGTAGACTTTAGATAAATATCGTATAGAGGATAGGTGGATGAGCAATGGCTTCGAAAATGAGCACCGAGGTATTGATCGGCGGAAAGGTTTATACGCTGAGCGGCTACGAAAGTGAAGAGTATTTACAGAAGGTAGCATCCTTTATTAACAAAAAATTAGATGAACTAAGCAGTAATATGGAGGGGTATAACCATCTGACCCAGGAACAGCGGGCTCTTTTGATGGAACTAAATCTGGCTGATGAGTACTTCAAATCCAAACAACGGGTGGAGCAGTTGGAGGCAGATCTGGAGGAAGTCCGTCAGAGTCAGGCGCAGATGAAGCATGAAGCCATATCTTTGCAGATCAAGTTAGACACCATGAAAGATACCATTGCAGAACTGGAAGCCAAGAACAAGGAACTCACCATGGTAAAGGATCGCCTGGAGTCCTCTTTGGAAGATAAACTATTAGGTAAAATTTAAGTTGGTAAACTCCATTTTGTTTTGTATTCAAAATGGAGTTTTTTTGTAAAGGAAGCATGATCATGAAACACGAATTACTGGCACCTGCCGGAAATCTGAATATTTTTTATGCGGTCATACGAGCAGGTGCGGATGCCGTTTATATCGGAGGCCCGAAATTTGGAGCCCGGGCATATGCACAGAATTTTACACAGGAGGAGATTCTGTCTGCGATCTGTTATGCCCATTTACATGGCGTAAAGGTTTATATGACCGTGAATACGCTGGTGAAAAATGAAGAACTGGAAGAGTGTATCCAAATGATGGTCCCGTTCTATGAAGCCGGGCTGGATGGTGTGATCGTGCAGGACATCGGAATACTTCATGCGTTTTCGCGACAGTTTCCCGATTTGGAACTGCATGCCAGCACACAAATGTCAATTTCTGATGTGGAAGGTGCAAAGTTGTTAAAAGAAGCTGGTGTGACCAGAGTGGTTACATCCAGAGAATTGTCATTACAGGAAATAAAACAGATCCGGCAAAAAGCAGAAATTGAACTGGAGTGTTTTGTCCATGGAGCGCTTTGCTATTGTTATTCCGGACAATGCCTGATGAGCAGTATGATCGGCGGAAGGAGCGGAAACCGGGGAAGGTGCGCCCAGCCCTGCCGTCTTGCCTATGAAGTGCAGCAGGAGGACGGAACAGTAAGAAAACCGACATCCACTATTCTTAGCTTAAAGGATCTTTGTACGATACAGTTTTTGCCCCAGATATTGGATGCCGGTGTGGATTCGCTTAAAATCGAAGGCCGTATGAAGCAGGCATCCTATGCCTACACGGTGGTCGGCATTTATCGGAAATACATGGATCTATATGAAAAATACGGAGCCGACGGGTATCGTGTTACAAAGGAAGATTATCAAAAACTTCTGGATGCCGGAAACCGTGAAGGATTTACTGACGGATACTACTTTGAACATAATGGGAAGCAAATGCTTACAACTTCCGATTCGGCCCACAATAGCAGTGCAGGCGAACAAAAAGAAGATGAAATCTGTTCCCCTATGCAGCTTTTGGTCTGTGGGGAAGCTGTTTTTCAGAAAGGAAGTCCCGCAAAGCTTTCCATACAGTATAAAGATATTTCTGTCACCGTGGAAGGTGCTATGGTGGAAGCGGCCAGAACCTGTGGTATAGATCAGGATAAAGTGAAACGGCAGTTAAATAAAACAGGGGGATCTTATGTTTCTTTTGAGAAGCTTTCTGTTACCATGGATCCGGACATTTTTCTGCCGGTTTCCGAATTGAACAGTTTACGGCGCAGTGCAATTGACGAGTTTTATAAAGCTTTTAGCGTGCCACGGATCTATCGGCAAAATTTGGGCGATAAGAAACAATCCGGAACGCTGGATCGTCAAATAAAGGTATCCGTGTTGGTTTCAGATTTTAGACGGATGACGGTGCTTCTTAAAAAGGATTATATTCATCGTATTTACATAGAATTGTTTTCTTTGAAAGAGGAAGAGATGAAGGAAGTTCAGGTTTTTCTTGAACAGGTAAAGGCAGAAGGAAAAGAAGTTTTTGGCGCATTTCCTTTTGTATTGCGTGCGAAGTCAAAATCGCTGCTTACAAAGCGGTTAGAACAGCTTTCCGGTTTGTTGGACGGACTTTTAGTCCGGTCTTATGATGGCCTGGGTTTTGCCCGGCAATTTGATCTTCCCATTGTAACGGATGAGACGTTGTATAGCTTTTCCGATGAGGCAAATCATATGCTTATTTCAGGTTCGGTTATGCAGGACACCATTCCGTATGAACTTGGTGAACGGGAGATTAAGAATCGTGAAAACCGGTTTAGTGAATGGGTGATCTATGGCAGGATTCCGGTGATGATCAGTGCCGGGTGCGTACATAAGAATACGAAAACCTGTGATGGGAAAAGTGAGATCCTATATTTAAAAGACCGGAAGAATTATGTTTTTCCTGTTCGCAATGAATGTAACGGTTGCTATAATGTGATCTATAACAGCACACCCACCTGTTTGTTTAATTCTCCGCTTAAGCCTGCCTCTTTTGGGGTGAAAAGTGTGCGGTTACAGTTTACAACGGAAGACAATCGTGACATGGAAAAGGTTCTTGCGTTGTTTGAAAAACAGGTCCTGAATATGCCACTGGATGCAGAACCTATTAAGGATTTCACCTGGGGACATTTTAAGAAAGGCGTGTTGTAATTATACTAGGAGGTTAGAGACATGACCCAGATTATCGTACAATTATCCAAAGTGATCATGATCCTTTTGCTGGGTCTTTATACGTTTGAATGTTTTTCCGTTATGGGTAAAACAGATCAGGAGATTCGTGATCAGATCATTGCAAGACAGCGAAGATTTATGTTTATGCTGCATTTTATGGGGAATATGGTGATTTTTGCAGTCATGCAGGATTTTCAATATTTGATATTCTATGGTGTGCAGGTTCTGGTATTTTCGCTGTTCCTGAATCTGTATGATCTGTTTTATGAAAAAGCATCACCTTTGGTGGTAAACAATATGGTGCTGCTCTTAATGGTTGGAATGATCATATTAACCCGTCTCAATTTTGAACATGCCATCCGGCAGTTCGTATTTGCGTTTGCGGCCATGGTTTTATGTACTCTGGTTCCGTTGATCATTTCAAAGATGAGTTTTTTAAATAAACTGACCTGGGTGTATTGCCTTATTGGAATTTTGGGACTGGCGGTGGTTCTTGTTTATGCTGCCAGAAGTTATGGAGCAAAGCTGGCCATTGATCTGGGACCGGTCTCTGTGCAGCCATCCGAGTTTATTAAGATCACCTATGTTTTCTTTATTGCCTGCATGCTATATAAAGATACTTCTTTTAAGCAGGTGGCCATAACCACCGCCGCAGCTGCGGCGCATGTTCTGATCCTGGTGGCTTCCAAGGATCTGGGTGGAGCGCTGATCTATTTTGTTGCCTATATGATCATGACATTTGTGGCTACAAAGGATATCCGATATCTATTGATCATTCTGGCAGGCGGATGTCTTGCGGCTATTGTGGCATATCATTTCTTTTCCCATGTACAGGTGCGTGTGACGGCATGGCAGGATCCCTTTGCTGTTATTGACGGCCAGGGATATCAGATCGCACAGTCCTTATTTGCCATCGGAACCGGCGGATTTCTTGGTCTTGGATTGTTTCAAGGGCTGCCAACCTCTATTCCGGTTGTGGAACAGGATTTTGTCTTTTCTGCAATTGCGGAAGAGTGTGGTCTGATCTTTGCACTTTGTCTGTTACTGGTTTGCATCTGTTGTTTTATGATGTTTCTAAACATAGCCATGCAGATCAAAAACCAATTTTACAAACTTATTGCGCTGGGGCTTGGATGTGTTTATGGATTTCAGGTATTTCTCACCGTGGGAGGTGTAACGAAATTTATCCCTTCTACCGGTGTAACCCTTCCTCTGGTAAGCTATGGCGGAAGTTCTCTGGTAAGTACCGTAATGATCTTCTCCATTATTGAGGGACTGTATATTTTAAGAGAAGGCGAGGGTAATGCATTTGAAAGAAGAAAGAAAAAGCAAAAGAAATCAGGTAGAAGAGCAGGAGATAAAGCAGAAACGGTCTAAACGTAAAGCGAAAGGGAGGGCTAATCGGGAATTTGCCATTGTTACCTATTCGTTTCTGGCAATTTTCCTTGCTCTGATAGGATATATTACCTACTTTCAGGTGTTTCGGGCCGAGGATGTGATAAATAATCCCTATAACAAAAGGCAGGCGCTTTTTGCGGATTCCATGATCCGGGGAGATATTTTATCCCGGGAAGGGGAAACGTTAGCCACTACCAAAGTTTCTTCTGATGGAGAAGAAACCCGCGTTTATCCCTATAAGAAAGTGTTTGCTCATGCGGTGGGATACAGTACCAACGGAACCACCGGTGTGGAGTCCATTGCCAATTTCAGCCTTCTTCGAACCCATACGTTTATCGGTAATCAGCTTGTTAATATGATCTCCGGAGAGAAAAACCGTGGAGATACTGTGGTTACAACCCTTTCGGCGAAGCTGCAACAGGTAGCATACGATGCATTAGGAAGTTATGACGGAGCGGTGGTTGCCCTGGATCCTTCCACCGGCGAAATTTTGACCATGGTGTCCAAACCGGACTATGATCCTAATCGGATTGCAACCGATTACGATTCTATTATCGGTGATTCGGACTCTGAGGAAAGTAACTCCGTTCTTTTAAACCGTGCGACACAGGGAAGTTATACCCCGGGTTCTACCTTTAAGATTTTTACCACCCTGGAATATCTGAGGGAAAAAGGAAATGAGTCCGACTATTCCTATCAGTGTAGCGGATCGGTCACAGAAGACGGAACCACGATCCATTGTTACGATGGAGAGGTACATGGTAAAATATCTCTGGAAGAGGCGTTTGCTGAGTCCTGTAACTGTGCCTATGCCACCATGGGATTAGGCTTAAACATGAATAATTTTGCTGCACTTAGCAAAAAACTGCTGTTTGATTCGGAGCTTCCGGTGGAATATCCCTATACGAAAAGTAAGTTTTCTCTGACCAACAAGTCTTCCAAGTCATCCATTATGATGGGTAGTTTTGGACAGGATAAGATCACGGTATCACCGATCCATCTGGCGTTGGTCTCTTGTGCCATTGCAAACGACGGTATCCTTATGGATCCTTACGTGGTGGATCATGTGGAAAATGATGCACAGACAGTGGTGACACAAACAGAACCGGAAGAGTATAAACGTTTGTTGACCCGGGATATGGCAAAACAGATGCAATCCTACATGGAGGCAACGGTTTCCTACGGAACTGCGAAATCGCTGCAATCGGATAAGTATACCGCTGCCGGTAAGACCGGTTCTGCACAGGTTAGCGATTCTTCGGATGATACCCACTCCTGGTTCGTAGGATATGCCAAAAACGAAAGCGGAAAAGCCATTGCCATTGCAGTCATTGTAGAAAAACAGGGTAACGGAAGCCGTTATGCAGTGCCCATTGCCAAAAAGGTATTTGATTCCTATTTTAAAGATTAGTAATTGCACTGAACTTAAAAAAGTTGTATAATTTTTTCAGATATACAAAACCAAACCGCGTGGAGGACTTGTGCAATGATCGAAGCAACGAGCTGTGGTGGTGTGGTAATTTTCAGAGGAAAGATTTTACTTCTGTTCAAGAGTTATAAGAACAGATATGAAGGCTGGGTACTTCCAAAAGGTACGGTAGAAGAGGGCGAGGACTTTAAGACAACTGCAACCAGAGAAGTGAAAGAAGAAACGGATGTAGATGCAACCATCATTAAGTATGTTGGGAAAAGTCAGTATTCCTTTACCGTTCCGGAGGATACCATTGAAAAACAGGTTCATTGGTATCTTATGATGGCTGACAGTTATTACTCAAAACCGCAGAAAGAGGAATTTTTCGTGGATTCCGGATTTTATAAGTACCACGAAGCATACCATCTGTTAAAGTTCTCAAATGAAAAACAGATTTTGGAGATGGCATATAATGAATACCTGGAGCTTAAGAAACAGAATCTTTGGGGAAGCAGGAGATATTATTGATCTGGTATAAAAATCTCTATCTAGGAAATTCTATTATAGAGAAGAAGGAAACTGTATTAAACAGGATCCAGCATAATGTATTACAATCTGGAATTTACGTGATTGTTCTTGCCGAGAACGGTAAGGACAATTTTCGTATCATACATAGTTTGGAATTATTACAGAAATCCTATCCAAAGGATGATCTTTTTGTAGTGGGAGTTGCCAAGGGAAAAGAGGAGGCTTTTGAACTGGTGTCTGACATGATACAGGATGTATTGGATGCCACCGGAAGCCCGGCTCATGCGGCAGATTATTTTCGTGCCTTAGGAGGTCGTTTATGATCATTCTTTTCATGATCTTAAAGATAATCGGAATCATACTTCTGGTTATCCTGGGGATCCTTTTATTGCTGATCCTGACAGTATTGTTTGTTCCGGTCCGTTATAAGGGACAGGGAAAGCTTCAGGAAGACCTTGATCCTGAGGTGATGTTTAACGCAACTTATCTGCTTTCTTTGATTTCCGTAAGGATCACCTATCGGAATCAAAATCCGTCAGGGGTACTGAGGATTCTTTTTCTGAAAAAAGGGTTGTTTGATGAAAAGCAAAATAAAGAGGAAGATCGTCATACTGAATCATCAAAAAAGAAAACAGAAAACAAGAGCAAATCCACAAGAGAGAAAAAAAATCCGGCAGGATTTTTAATGGCCATCCCTGCCATGATAGGTGAATTACAAAAAGAAGAGAACAAAGAGGCCTTTCATCTTTGCATACAGCAGCTTAAGTATCTGTGCAGACATTTTGGGCCTCATAAGATAAAAGGAAATCTACGATTTTGCCTTGGTGATCCCTGTTACACAGGAATCGCTTTGGGCGCTATAAGTGTGTTTCCGGTTATGTACAAAAATGAATTCCACATCAGTCCGGATTTTGAATCGGAGCAGATCTATGTTAACGGAGAAGTATCTTTTTCCGGGCATATCCGATTTGTGCATGGGCTTGTGTGTTTCATCCGATTATGGAAGAACAAAACCATTCGAAGACTATTTATAAGAGGAGGTCAATCAAATGTCAGAAAATAATTTTGTATCCAGTGTAGAATCTTTATTCCATGGCATGGACAACTTTATCACCGCAAGCACGGTAGTGGGAGAAGCTATTCAGTTTGGAGATACCATTATCCTTCCACTGGTGGATGTAACTTTTGGCGTGGGAGCAGGCGCTTTTTCCGAAGATAAGAAGAATAACGGTGGTGGCGGTATGGGCGGAAAGATTTCTCCCAGTGCCGTGCTGGTGATCCATGAGGGACATACAAAACTGGTAAATGTAAAGAATCAGGATGGTATAACAAAGATCCTGGATATGGTTCCGGACCTGGTGGATCGATTTACGAAGAAAGATCAGGACCTGGATCTTGACGAAGTAGTAAAAGAATGTAAAGAAGAAAAAAACGAAGAAGAATAATTCCAAGGAAAGAAACAGGCTTTTGCTGCATAAAATAGCAGTAGAATGAGAAGGGGAGTCCACAGATGATCCGTGTTGTTGGATTTGCTTTGTTTTTTATTGCTGTTGGCATTGTGATCATGATGTTCTTGCCGGGAAAGATAGCAGGAGCCTGTATTGCCATTGGATGTATTTTGATTGGTTACAATCTGTTTTGTATAAAGAAGGACAAAAAATAAGACGAACAGGATTTCTGTTCGTCTAAATTTTCATCTATTATGTTCTTTGAAAACTAAGCTCTTTCAACTTTACCACTTCTTAAGCAAGAAGTACAAACATAAATTCTCTTCGGAGCTCCGT
>JBJEKY010000048.1:0-20152 GCA_051878875.1 Lachnospiraceae bacterium
ACCTTTAATAACTCCATGGCTTTTTCATCCATCGCTTTCTCCGTTTTAAAATAGCGGGGCAAGCGAAGAATTCCATCTAATGCCGAATATTTATAGTGATTATGTAAACCGACCTTTACGTTGTCCAGAACCGACAGATCCTTGAACAGACGGATGTTCTGGAAAGTACGGGCCATTCCTTCCTTGTTGATATCTATGGTTTTCTTTCCGGTAACATCTTTGCCATCCAAAAGGATCGTTCCTGTATTGGGTTTATATACACCTAACAGCATATTAAAAACCGTAGTTTTTCCGGCTCCATTGGGCCCGATCAGGCCGTAGAGCTGTCCTTTTTCTATCTTAATGTTAAAACCGTCTACCGCATGAAGACCGCCAAAGGCGATACCAAGATTAGTTACTTCCAATAACGCCATAATCCTTATACCTCCTTCGCTTTCTTCTCTCTGGAAAAGAACGGATGAGCTTCCCGCCAGGTTTTGATCTTAGGGCTCCAGTTAAAGATCATCATCACAATAAGCACAATGGAATAGATCAGCATACGGTAATCGCTCAGTCCTCGCAGAAGTTCCGGCAGAAGAGTCAAAACTACTGCTGAGATCACAGAACCTCTGATGTTGCCCATTCCCCCAAGCACCACAAATACCAGGATCATAATTGACTGATTGTATCCAAAGTTCTTGGGAAGCGCCGTCAGGGTAGACAGGTTGTGTGCGTACAGCACGCCACCCATGCCTGCCAAAGCTGCTGAAATGGCAAAGGCCATGATCTTATATTTTGTAATGTTGATACCCACAGACTCTGCCGCAATCCGGTTATCACGAATGGACATGATCGCGCGTCCGGTTCTGGAATGGATCAGATTCAGCACGATCACCAGGGTAATAAGCACCAGAATCACTCCAATGGTAAAATTGGAATCATGGGGAGTTCCCGTGATTCCCTGGGCTCCTTTTATGATCACCTTACCATCTGCTTCCATGCCTAAGGACAAACTGTCCTTCATGGAAAAATGAAATCCGTTGGAATCCTTACCCACATAAAGAGCATTGATGATATTTTTAATGATCTCTCCAAACGCCAGGGTCACAATAGCAAGATAATCACCCTGCAGACGAAGTACCGGAATACCAATGAGGATTCCAAAGATTCCTGCTACTGTCGCACCGATAAGCAGTGCCAGGAAAAACCGCAGTCCGGCACTGGTGATCACATCCTTGGTACATACAGAGAAAAATGCACTGGAAAAAGCGCCCACGCACATAAATCCCGCATGTCCTAAACTTAATTCACCCAAAATACCTACCGTCAGATTCAGGGAAACCGCCATGATGGCGTAGGTACAAAGAGGAACCAAAAGTCCCTGCATCAGACTGGAAAGACTTCCTGTCTGAAGCATGATTTCCACTACAATATAGGCCAATACAACCATGGCATAGGTAGTAAAATTATATCTTGTTGTTTTTGAAAACTTCTTCTTTGCTAACTTCGTCATGATGCCACCTACACTTTCTCACTGATCTTTTTACCAAGGATTCCGGTAGGCTTCACCAGTAATACCACGATCAACACTGCAAACACGATAGCGTCTGATAACTGGGCTGAAATATATGCCTTGCTTAAGTTTTCGATCACTCCCAGCAGGATTCCACCGATCATGGCTCCGGGGATGGATCCGATACCGCCAAATACCGCTGCGGTAAATGCTTTAATACCGGGCATAGAACCTACATACGGGGTCAAGTTCGGATAAGATGAACATAAGAGCACGCCGGCCACAGCTGCCAGGGCAGAACCAATGGCAAACGTCAGGGCAATGGTGCTGTTCACGTTCACACCCATTAACTGCGCCGCCTGTTTATCCTCAGAAACCGCTAACATTGCACGTCCCGCTTTCGTATATTTGATGAATGCACTCAGCCCTATCACGATGGCAATACAGGCTAAGATGGTCACAATGGTCTCTCCGGAGATCACCAATGCGCCATCTGCCAGCTTCAATCCTTTGAACTTCACCACGGAAGTAAATGATTTGGCATTCGCTCCATAGAGTAACAATGCTGCATTCTGTAAAAAGTAGCTGACACCGATGGCTGTGATCAAGACTGCCAGTGGAGACGCTCCCCGCAGGGGTTTATATGCAATGCGCTCGATGACGACGCCCAGGACAGTGCATGCCACCACTGCAACAAAAATTCCCACTCCTGCAGGCATTCCCATTACACTGACGACACTAAATACCACGTAACTTCCAACCATGATAATATCGCCGTGGGCGAAATTTAACATTTTGGCAATTCCGTATACCATGGTGTAACCAAGTGCGATGATCGCATATACACTTCCCAGACTGATCCCATTGATCAGATATGATATGAATCCCATTTGCTCCTCCTTCTGGCTGTTTCCTTAAGCATTCCAAAGTTTGTTTTATTTTACGGGCAAAAGGGCTGCCTTACGCAGCCCTTACCCAATTCCATTCTCATGGCATCAATATAATTCACATTACATTGCCTGATAAGCTCCGTCTACAATTTTCACTGCATGAGGTGTCTTGTTAACAGTTCCTTCCGGTTCCCAGGTCATTCCCAGTCCGGTTAATCCATCTACTGAAACTTCTGTGATAGCTGTCTTTAATGCTGCACCAAGATCTGCCACGCTCATGTCAGGAGTTGCACCGGCCTTTTCGATTGCTGCTTTGATGATGTAGATCGCATCATAAGCATCTGCTGCGAACTGGTTCGGTGTTTCGCCATATTTTTCTTCATAAGTAGATACAAAGTTCTTTGTCAAGTCATCTTCTGCACTGGCAATGAACGGAGTTAAAAGAATAACACCCTCTGCCAATGAAGTATCAAAATTTTCTACACCAAGCAAACCATCTAAACCATCACCACCGCAGAAGGTCGGATCATATCCGATTTTATCTGCCTGCTGAATGATCAGCGCTGCTTCCTGATAGTAAATTGGCAAGAATACCATATCTGCACCGGCATCCTTCGCTTTCTGAAGCTGTACTGTAAAGTCTGTCTTGCTGTCTGCTGTAAAAGCTTCCGAAACAACCACTTCAAATGGCTGGTTTGCAGACTCTGCAACAAAAGCTTCTGCAATACCGGATGAATACGCATCAGAACTATCATAAATAACAGCTACCTTTTGTGCCAGTCCTGCACTTCCGATATATTTTGCTGATTCAAGACCCTGGTTCGGATCTGTGAAGCAGACCTGAAATACATTATCATTTACGATACAATCTGTAGAAGAACCGGATGGAGTGATCTGGAACATTCCGTCTTCTGCAGTTTTATCAGCAACTGCGATACACGGTGTACTGGTAACACATCCCATAAGCACCTGCATACCCCAATCCTTCAGTGTATTGTAAGCATTAACAGACTTCTCTGCATCATGCTCATCATCCTGAAAATCAAACTCAATCTGCACACCATTGATTCCGCCTGCAGCATTAATCTCATCTACAGCAATCTGTGCACCATTTCTGACGGCCGTTCCGTAAATGGATGCGCCACCGGTGACAGGTCCGATACCACCAATTTTAAACACTGCTTCTCCTGAAGCATCTGAACTTGATCCCTGGTCGCTGGAGCTTCCACTGTCGGAAGATCCACATGCACCTAAAGTCATTACCATAAGCGCAAGTACCAGTAACATACTCACACGTTTCTTCATAACGTTTTCCTCCTGATTCGAAATTGATTGTTGTATCTTAACGCTTTAAAGCGAAGAAGTCAATAGAGTTTTTACCAAAACGGTAATTCGCTAGTGCTTTAAATCGTTAAAGTTTTCTCTTTATTCTTTTTTACTAATTTTTCCATTATTCAAGAGCCCTGGTTTGTATCTTTTTACCTCACAAAAAGGGCGAGGCCCTCTGCTTCTTTATGCAGATTGCCTCGCTTTATTTTTCTTTTTTATTCAATTTGTCAGGTTAGTTATTTGCTTTTCTTCTTACTGTCATGCTCTTTGCTCAATTTTACCACAACACCGCTTACAGAAAGCAAACCAATGATGTTCGGAATTACCATCAGTGAGTTGAACATGTCCGAAAGTTCCCACACAAGATTTACCTTGAGGGCTGAGCCAACTACAATGGCAATTCCCACTACGATGGTGAAAATAAACACTACCTGTTTTCCGTGTTTCTTTGCCAGATACCGCACATTCATCTCTGCAAAGAAATACCAACCAATGATGGTGGAAAAAGCAAAGAACAACATACAGATAGCAATAAAAACGGTTCCGAACCCTTTGAAGGTCTGGTTAAATGCTGTCTGCGTAATGGCAATACCGGCAAGTTCCGGATCTTTCCATGCTCCGGAGATGATGACCACCAGTGCAGTCAGCGTCAGGATTATAAAAGTATCAATAAACAATCCCATCATGGCAACCATTCCCTGATCACAGGGGTGATCCACCTTAGCCAGTGCATGGGCATGAGGAGTAGATCCCATACCTGCTTCATTGGAGAATAATCCTCTGGCCACTCCGTAACGGATCGCCTGTTTGATTCCTACACCGGCAGCACCACCCATAACAGCTTCCGGACTAAAGGCTCCTACGAAGATCTCCCGGAATGCTCCCGGCACACTTCCGATATTCAGAATTATGATCACTAATGTTCCGATAATATAGAATCCTGCCATGATCGGCACAATCTTTTCTGTTACCGATGCGATCCTTCCTACACCGCCTAAAGCAATGAAGAGCATTAATATTGCAAAGATCACACCCATGATCACAGGGTTAATATGAAATGCTGTTTTAAAAGAATCACCGATGGAATTGGACTGCACCATGATTCCAAAAATACCAAGGGCCAGGACAATGAACACAGCAAAGATTCCTGCAAGGATTTCTCCTGCTTTGCCCTTTATTCCGGCCTTAATATAATAAACGGGACCTCCAAGAACCTCCCCGTCTTCTGTTTTATGTTTAAATTTCTGGGCTGCGGTAGCCTCTGCATAAATGGTGCTCATACCAAAGAAAGCACTCAGCCACATCCAGAAGATCGCTCCCGGACCGCCCATAGCGATAGCCGTAGCCGCTCCCGCAAGATTTCCGGTTCCTACCTGAGCCGCAATAGCCGTGGCCAGAGACTGGAAAGAAGACATACCGTCTTTTCCTGCTTTTGCACCAAACTTAATGTTACCAAATGTGGATTTAAAACTGTCTTTGAATTTTCTGACCTGGATAAAACGGAGCCTTACTGTAAAGAAAACCCCTGCTCCTACCAGGACCACGATCAATAACACTCCACTTAGAAAGCCATTGATCCCCTTCACTGTGTTTAAAAGATTGTCCATAGCAACACCTCTCTCCTTCGTATTCTGTCAATTTCAGCAAACTTGTAATGCTATTATACAATATACACAGTGACAAATCCATAACAATTTAAATTTCCAATAGGGGTATAAGTAAACTCAATATATGCTTGATGCAGTTCAAGAATTCGCAATACTTTCTGCGTAATCCAGAGCTTCCACAATATTCGCACAGAAGTTCTCTTCTCCAACGTACTCTGCAAACCCATCTTTTCTCATAACCCGCATCGGCTGTTCATTTACATGGGAAAAGATCAGTGTAATCCCCTTTTTCTTTGCTCTCTCGGCAAGCTGCCGCAACGACCTCATGGCACTGGCATCCATAGCCGGAACGCTACGCATACGGATCACGATCACTTTGGTATATTTCTTACTATCAATGGAAAGCAAGCTATCTGCTGCCGCGAAAAACAGCGGGCCGCTGATTTCAAATACACGGATGCTGTGGGGCACATTCCTGAGTTTTTCCGCCTCGCCCGGTGTCACATCCGGCTCGTCCACATATTTCCAGGGTTTGATGTCCGTGGTTTCCGCCATACGCTTCATAAACAACAGGGAAGCTAATACCACGCCAACCTCAATAGCCACCACCAGGTCAAAGAATACGGTCAGAAAGAAGGTTACCACCAATACGATCACATCGCTTTTGGGTGCTGTTTTACACAGACGGAAAAATGATGTCCAGTCTGCCATATTTGCGGCCACCATCAAAAGAACTGCTGCCAGGGTGGTCATGGGGATCAATGCCGCCAACGGCATTAATAACAAAAGAATGATGGTTAAGGTAATGCAATGCACAATTCCCGCAATGGGAGTACGTCCTCCGTTTCTCACATTTGCTGCTGTTCTTGCAATCGAACCTGTAGCAGGGATTCCACCAAACAGTCCGGAAAAAATATTTCCCAGTCCCTGTCCTACCAGCTCTGCATTGGATTTGTGGGTATCTCCGATCATACCATCTGATACCACCGCGGATAACAAAGACTCGATTCCTGCCAGAATGGCAATGGTAAATGCCGGCGAAAGCATCTGCTGGATCAGTTTCATGGATACATTCGGAACCTGGAATGTCGGAAATGCAGAAGAGAGTTCGCCATATACGCTTCCGATGGTATTCACCGGAAGATCTGCAAAATACACTACTGCCGTAGTTACGATAATGGCGATCAAAGAGCCAGGAATCTTATCTGTGATCTTCGGCCATACCAGCATGATGATCAGGGCAGCGATACCCACGATCGTTGCTGTCCAATTTATCGTTCCCAGATGTTTTACATATGCAATGATTTTGGGTAAAAATTCCGAAGGAACACTTTCCATAGAAAGCCCGAGAAAATCTTTTACCTGACCCACAAATAGCGTTACTGCAATTCCGCAGGTAAAACCGGTAGTGATGGTATAGGGAATATATTTGATCAGGGATCCGAAACGGCAGATTCCCATGATCACCAGGATCAGTCCTGCCAGGATCGTAGCCACGATCAGTCCATCCGTTCCGTAATCCGTTACGATTCCGTAAATGATCACTACAAATGCTGCAGTCGGTCCGCCGATCTGAACCCGGCTTCCGCCAAAGAAAGAAATAAAAAAGCCTGCTATAATGGCGGTATAAAGTCCCTGCTCGGGTCCCACACCGGATGCAATGGCGAGCGCAATGGAAAGCGGCAGTGCAATAATGGCAACAATGATACCGGAGATTACGTCCTTTACAAGCTGCGCTTTCGTATAGTCTTTCATGACATCAAACAGTTTCGGTCTTAATTCGTTCATAACTTAAAGCTCCTCCTTGGTATAAATACGGACAGATTATACCATAAAAATACAAAATTTTCTCTTTTTTTATTTTTTTATGGTATGATAGTATATCGTGAGTATAGTTTTGTCACTAATTTCTTAATTTCTGAGGGGAAAAAACGATGTCTTTTAAAAAACGTCTTGGATTTATGTTTACCGGAATCATTGGAATGGGAATGATGCTGTCTTTCATCATTGATGTAGGATACGGAACCGACAGTTGCTCCTTCATGAATCTTTCTTTTTCCAACCGCTTTGGCCTATCTCTTGGAACCTGCATGTTGCTTACCAATCTGGTTCTTTTTATCCCGGAAGTCCTTTGGGGGCGAAAATTGATCGGCCTGGGAACCATCGCCAATATGACCCTTATTGGCTACACCTCCGATATCTGCCGTGCTCTTATAGCCCGTTATCTTCCGACTTTCATTTTTACGCAACAACCCTATCGGACGCTGATCTTCGTGCTCGCACTGATCCCGTTTCTGATCTTTGCATCATGTTATATGAATGCCGACATGGGACAGGCACCGTACGATGCCATCCCTACCATCCTTAGTCAGAAGCTTCCTCTTCCCTATGCTCCGATACGTATGGCATGGGATTTTCTGGCCATTGCCATGGGAATCCTGGCGGGTGGAAAACTTACCCCTGCCACAATTGTTCTGTCGTTGACCATCGGCCCGTCCGTCACCTTTTTCGGAAAACTGATCTTCCGGAAATCCGAACCGTCTAAATCATGACAGAGCCTTTACCGGTCTTGTTTCACACCTGTCTGTCAGGGATTACAGTTTCCGCAGGGACTATACCCGTCTGAGACCAACTGCTCCCGGGACTCGGTAACTGTCTTTTTATTCTTTTTGGAAATATCCTCTACAGACGCACAGGAGGTTCTGTGAAACTTCTTCGTATTGGTATTAAGAATGTAGATAGTTTCTCCATCATCCCCATCTGATTCTTTAAGATTGGATGAACCGTCCAGATAATGAATTTCAACTCCCGGCTGGACATTATAGCAATAGACGTTAAAGCAGATTCCCTCACCTTCATCTTCTACTGACCAGGCCTCCATCTGAACTCCGCTCGCTACCAGATTGTTCTCCTCATATATGGGAGTAACACGATAGAGCACATGATTTCCGGTTTCCCGGACATAGTCTCCCACCATTTCTTCAAAGGGCAACATCCCTTCCACATTGAAATATCTGGTCCCCGTAATAAGATTTTTCTCGTTGGCATTTTCTCCTGCCAATTGAAAGGCGATAAGATGGCATCGGTTATAAAGATAGTTTCCATCCACCAATCCATTATATTTCACCGTATGCCAGCCTGAAGGGCGTACCTGACCTATGGGCTGCCGTTCTTCGGTGGGCATAAGTTCCTTGCAAATATTGGCAAATGCCACACCGCACCGGCCCAGCTCATCTAACTCACTATAGTTTTCAAATGCCGCAGTAGATTGCTTCTGCTCCCCGGTAAAATCCGGCTGATTGCCATTTACAACAACATAAGGCTCTCCATTAAATACCGGTAATTCTTCCAGAGAAATCGATTCCACATCATTCCCCTGTCCACCGGATGCGTTCTGCGAAGAACCAATAGCACCGGCACATCCGGAGAGCAATAGCGCAAGCGCCAGAAGAAGCGCAAGAAATGATTGCTTTTTCTTTAAATTCATGATTTCACGTCCTAACAAACTTTTATGTATCACTCACCCGAAGGAGCCGGTTCAATTTTTGTTTACGACATAAATTCCCACACTTACCAGAACTAACGATATCAGGCAGGTAACTCCCAATGTATTACTCTCACCTAATAAAACCGCAGAAAGGATCACGCCGAACACCGGATTCATGAACCCAAAGATCGTGACTCTGGATACAGGATTGTATTTCAATAAAATACCCCACAAAGAATAAGCCACCGCTGACACCATGGCAAGGTATACCAGCACACCGATCCCCTGTGCGGAAACCACAGAAAGATGGCCACCCATAAGAATTCCTATGAGGATCATCACGATTCCACCGGCCACAAACTGATACCCACTTAGTACCACCGGATTCTCTTCCTTGCTGTAAGACTTGATCAATACGGAAGAAAAAGCATAGGACACTGCGGACAGCATGATCGCCCCTTCACCCAGCAACTTAAAGCCGGCATCCAGACTGCCTCCACTTATATTTACCAGAACCACTCCCGCAAATCCAATGAGACTTCCGATCATCTTCCGGGCAGTCAGTTTTTCCTGATGAAACAAAAGACTCGCAATGAAGATTGCAGCAAACACGTTCACGGATTCTATAATGGACGCTTTTACGCCGGAGGTATTTGCCAGACCCACATAAAAGAAGAAATACTGGATCACGGTTTGCAACAGACAGAGTTTAAAGATTTTGGACGCGGATTTTTTCTGTGGAACAAGCACTTTTCCCGATAAGACACTTCCCAGAATAATGGTTAAAATACCTGCCAGACTAAATCGCATTCCCGCAAACAGGATCTGTGTACCTGTGTCTGTTGCAGGGATTTCAAATAAACGATATCCTATTTTTATAAAGGGAAAAGCACTTCCCCACAATGCACAGCATATCAATGCGCCCAGCCACACCACCGCTGTTTTTCTCATAAATGTCTCTTGATTTTTCATGTGATACTCCTCTGCTTCTCCTTATTGAAAAATAGTCGACCAAATCAGGATAATCGCATACTTTCTTCCAGAATCCGGTTAAATCTCTCCGGGAATTCATAAAACATCATATGTCCGCCCAAGACATGCGTCTTTGAATTCGGGCAAATGGTGGTAAGATGCGCGCAGGCTTGTTCCGCCCATTGTTCTCTTACAATGAATTCCAGTCGCCCGTCCTGATCTAATTGCTTTGCTTCTTCGGTAAAATCGCACTGTGCACCGGAAAGAAACTCTTTTACCGCCTGCGGGTGATCCATATCTGCCATGTTACAGACTCTGCGTATTTCCTCTTCGGAAAGTTCCCCCAGAAAGGCTGCGCGTCTTGTAAAATTCTCTACCCCTGTTCGATAGCCTTCTTCTGTCCCCAGACCCGAAAGTGCTCGTTCTATATCCTCCGGATGGTATTCCACCCAGCCATCTTCCTTATTTCCCGTGCATTTCGGGGGCTGATCGATGATCACCATCTTCTGCACATACTTTAATCCGGTCTTGCGAACCACTCCCAGCACCGGATAGGCTCCGTAAGACCAGCCAACAAAAACGGCCTTCTCGATTTTTTCTTTCGCAAGCAGTTCCATCAGATCCTTTGTCTGTTGCTCATGACTAACATCCACATCTCCCCGCTGGGATTGTCCATGCCCTCTGGGCTCCATCACAAGGACACGATAACATTTGCTAAAATATTCTATCTGTTTTGCAAATACCTCTGCACAGTAGCCCCACCCCGGCACAAACACCATGGTCACATCCGCTTCCCTTGGTCCTTCATCGAGGTAATGGATCTTGTTTTGATCTGATGTGGTAAAAAACATATCTGTCCCCCCTATTTTACAATTCTTCCAAAAGTCCTTTGATTCCGCGGTTCTTATAAATTTCTTTATAGTACGTCACTTCATCCCGGATAAGATCATCGATGACTTCCATTCCCAGCAGTTCTACCGGAGCTTTGTCATCGGTCATCACATAGTTTCCTGCCAGATATTTTTCCATCCTGAGGTTTACATCCACCATCAGGGATGTTAACTGCGCATTCCGATCCAGCTTTAGATTCCGTTCAAACGTTGCAAGACACTTTTTATCATTGCTGGCAAACAGTTCTCTGTTGGTGGAACCCGGAACGTCCACCGTATACACTTCGGAGAACACCGTGGAAATGGTATCTGCAAGATACTGATTGATGTTTCCTTCCTTCTCTCCCCGCATGTTCATATTGACTACCATAACCCCATCCTCTGAAAGATGCTCTCTCACCAGAGTAAAGAATTCTGTAGTAGACATCTGAAACGGTATGGTAATATCCTGGTAGGCATCCACCATGATCACATCATAGGTTCCTTCTATAGCGTTGAGGTACGCACGCCCGTCATAAGTAGTGACCTTCACATCCTCCGAAAGTTCAAAGTATTCTTTGGCCAGTTCCGTGATCTTCTCATCGATTTCCACGCCTTCCATATTGGTATTGTCGTAATATCTCCGACACTGCGTTGCAAAGGTTCCTGTTCCGTTTCCCAGGATCAAAATATCACAGGTTTCTTTTTCGTGGATCCCCGCCATCATAGGGGCTGCCATGGCATAGTCATAGTACATGCCGGTAAGGCCCTTTTCTTTCAAGTAAACCGACTGGACTCCAAACAAAACATTGGTGGACAACACCACTTCCCGGTCATCCTCATAGACCTGAAGGTAATTGTAGATGGATTCCCCTTCATAGGTCAGGTCCGACTGCCAAAAGGCAAAGCTGCTTTGATGTCCCAGCAAAATACAGATTAGGTAGAGCACCATACAAACCGGGACCTTCTTGTTTTTTGAAAAGGAGATTCCCCCACTGACAAAATAAACTACAGAGAGTAACAAAAGGATTCCCGCAAAGATCAAAAAGGTGATAGACGTTCCCACCGCAGGGATACTGATAAAAGTCGGGACAAAGGTTCCGATGATGCTTCCGATGGTATTGGAGGCGTTGAGTTTTCCAACCACGCTTCCGCTGTCATCCAGGCTGTCAACAGAAAATTTTACTAAAGATGGTGTAACCGTGCCCAGCAGGAACAACGGAAACACAAAGATCACCATACAGGCCACGAATCCCGCGATCACAAGGAAATTGCTGTTGACAGTAAAGATCAACAGCGCCGAAATCCCCACAATAATATATTTTCCTACCACAGGAATGGCTGCAATCCAGATGGCGGCAATGAGGATCCGGGTGTATAGCTTATCCGGATCAGGATTTTTGTCTGCCATTTTTCCACCATAAAGATTTCCCAGTGCCATGGCGATCATAATGGTTCCGATGATAATGGTCCAGACGATCTGGGAGGAACTAAAATAGGGAGCAAGCAGACGGCTTGCCCCCAACTCCACCGCCATTACACTCATTCCGGCAAAAAACTCTGTAAGATAGAGGTACATTTTATTCCTTAATATAGGCCGTTCCTGCTTCATTGCACGCATACTCCTTCATGAATTTTGTTTCTATTCTCCCCTTTATCATATCCCAGCTATACGCGTTGGTCAATTCTATATGTGCAAACGCTTCCCACAATTTGTGCAAACGCTTCCCACAATTAGTGTATATTTTCATTCTTCCCGGAAGCCTACATCCACGCCACTACATTTCCTATAACTCTTTTACGGTAACGCGATTTCTACCCGCTTTTTTGGATTGATATAGACACTCATCTGCATATTCAATCATTTTTTCTAAAGATGCACACCTGGACTGGGTCTGATAACAAAGTCCTATGCTTAGCGTTACACATTCTGAAACTTCGGAAGCCATATGGGGAATAGCACGCACTCTAAGCTTCTCCTGAATCCGCTTGCAAATCTCCTCTGCCGTCTGCTTTGAAGTTCCTTTTACCAAAACCAGAAATTCTTCTCCACCATATCGGATTACCATATCTTTGCCACGCACAGAGCTCTTTAAAGCTTTTGCCACTTCCTTCAGTGCTGCATCTCCGGCCATATGTCCATAGGTATCGTTGTATCGTTTAAAGAAATCCACATCTATCATTACAACGCCTAATCTTTCCGGAGTTCCTGTTCTCCTGTAGTTGCGTAACAACCGATTGAGCTTCTTTCGGTTATATACACCTGTCAGCTGATCCGTTATATTTTTCTCACTTATCACCCTTAACAAAATAAGAATAATGACAAGGGCAACGGAAATCGCAATCATACCAAGAACCGCAATGGCATTGGTACGTGAAAGAGTTGTATTACGTACCATCAACTGGTTGTTTTTCTGATAATATTGGGAGAATTCCAGATACTCCTTCTTGAGCATCTGATCGAACTCATTCTCCAACTCCAACAATTTCTGATACGTCCGGACTAATTTCTCCGTTTGTCCGGTTTCCTGATAAATTTCCGCAAGTAATTCATAAACATCATTTTCCACACCATAATAAATGACATCCCCACTTTCAATCATGTCTTCCAAAACCGCTTGTGCTTCCTCTACTGCACCGGTATGAAACATATATTCACAGCGGGTAAACTTCACGAAGTAAACACCATCAACAAACAGGTCTCCTTCATTATCTTTATAATATCCTTCCGCCATTTCCAGATAATCGGCAGCTTCCTCATAGTTTTCTTCCATAATACAGATATTAGCAAGTTGTTCATTCACACATGCCTCTATCTCTAATCTCGTCTCCTCATCTTCACCGGGAAGTTGTTTTTTCAATACGTCGATTATCTCCTTGGCTTTTTCTACTTCCCCATATTCCAGGTAGGCACCTATCATGTTTACATAGCAGCCGTATGGGATATATTCTTCCTCCTCGGTAAGATCGATCACTTCCTGATACATTTCAATGGCATTTTCATATTCCTTGAATGTATAGTGAATACTCGCAAGACACTCTTTTGCATACGCTAATTCTTTCTTCAACGCAGGATCTGATTTCGTATTCTCCAACGCCATCTCTACATCATAAAAATACAAAAGACTTTTGGTATACTCCCCGTTAATATACTCCAGCCACCCCATGGAATTTTTCACTATCGCCTTCGTCGTCTGCTTGAGACCATCTGTACCATCCAAATATTCCTGCAGCAATACTACTGCCCGTTCACGGTCTTCCTCTGATTTTGAAATACTATTTACCATTTGGAAGATCATGTTATCATCATTTGCAAGGTACGGATGCTGGCTAATAGCCTCTAAAGCCAACTGCACTGTTTTCGGATCACCGGATCCATTCAGATAATAGTCGCACTGATTGATGTAAAAATAAAGATATGACGGCAAAGCAAAATCATGCGCGGTGGCATCCAAAGCTTGTTCAAACATCTCTTTTGCTTCCATGTACCTCTCTGCATCAAAGGCTTCCATTCCCTGCAGAAATAACTCTTCCCCTGAATCCTTCGCATATACAGCATCCTTCGGTGGTTCCCATCCCTGATTCCCTGTCCGATAGGCGTGCTCTGCCTGATACAACGGGGATTCTTCCGGGTGTCCGGTCTGATACCTTTTTACCACCACACACATGATAACCAGTAGCGCAGCAAGACATCCAATAACGACAATTCTCTTTTCTCTTCTGTTCATTCTTCTCAATTCGCAGTACACTCCTTTTTCCGGTGTTGCTACAAAAAATACCGAGTTACAAGAACGTCACCGGTCCAGAAATCCTCTTTCGATGATTTACTATTTTATGTTCAACTGTTAGATTTTTTTTCATACCGATATCCTACTTCTCTTTTTCTAATATCCATCTGCTCATATCCTCCGGCAAAGGTGCCGTAACGTTGATCTCTTCTCCGGTGATCGGATGGGGGAAACTTAATTTATACGCGTGAAGTGCCTGCCGTTTCATGTCGCATTCTGACGGAGCAACCGGCTCCTCCACTCTATCGATCTGATTGGTTACATAGGCCGGATGATAAAGAAAATCGCCCAGTAAGGGATGCCCCAGATATTTCATATGTACGCGGATCTGATGGGTTCGTCCGGTTTCCAGTACCAGCGAAACCAGGCTGGCATCCGGGTACTCTTCTACGACACGATAATGAGTCACTGCCCTGTCTCCATGATCGAAATCTACCATTCTCTCCAAGCAGCTACTCTCTTTTCGGGCAATGGGTGCCGAAATGGTCCCCACTTTTTCATCCAACCTGCCATCAACGATTGCCAAATATTCCCGGTGTATGCCTCCTGCATCAGCTTTCTTTTGAACCATGTGCCCCAGAATGGAGGCGCTGAGCATATGCTTTGCTATAATGGTAAGTCCCGAAGTATCCCGATCCAAGCGATTAATGCACCGATACACAAAGGGCTCGCCCCTCTCCTGAAACAACCATGCCAATGCATTCCCCAGAGAATTGTCATGATTATTGAGAGATGGATGAATGGGCATTCCCGCAGGTTTATTGATGATCATCAGATCCTCATCTTCATAAATGGTGGATATCGGAAGACAAACCGGTACAATCTGCCCGGAGTTTTCCTGTTCTCTAATACATACCCTTAAATCATCCCCTGCTTTTATCTTATGATTCATATAAACATATTCACCATTGAGGCAAATGCTTTCCGGATCTTTTCTCAGATTTACAAGATTTCGTTCAGAATAACCATTTGTTTTCAAAAACCTGCTGATCTTTGACTCCTCTTGAATCTGTTCTGTTGTATATTTGATGATTCTAGGCATATATTTTCCTCTTAATGATTATTTTTCCAATGGATCTGAGCAATTCTTTACTTATCCAGTACCTCCACCTGAATCGCTTTTACAACTGCTTCCATCTGTTCAATTTCTTGCTGTGATAATACAATGTCCACACATTTTGCAGTGTCAAAAACATTTGCCGGTTTACGCATTCCAACCAGTAAACTCATCTTGTCATACTGAGATAACGCCCAGGCCTCAACCAAAGTTGCGTAACTGCAGCCATGAGCCTCACAAATCGGTTTCCAACTTTCGAAGGCCCGGCGAAGTCCTTCTTTATACTCTTCCTTCACCCAGGGAATCCGCGAGCGGATATCTGTTTTGGCGAATTCCTTGTTCAAAAACTCAGGTGAGGTTAAGAATCCCTCCTCAAGCACTCCATAAGTCTGGAAAGAGCTTCCATATTTTTTGCAGGTTTCAAAATAATCTCTTCCGTGAAACGGCGATAAAATACTGAAAAATTCCTGAACGACAGAAACACCATCCGTAACTCTGGTTCCTGCCTTTTTATATTCTTCCAAATCTGCCGGCTGACTATTGGAAAGACCATAAGTGCGGATTTTTCCCTCTTTGATCATATCCTCCAGTGCACCCACAGTTTCTTCTACCGGAAAACTTTTACATACATAATGAACAATAACAGAATCCAGGTAATCTGTTTTCATTCGTAATAAAGATTCTTCTACGTCCTTCTTGACCGCCTTGGCAGTGGTATCGTTATTCACGGTATAGCCGTCACGTTCATAATGGAAGTTTCCACCTTCCCGGCGCCAGTTCAAAGAACATTTACTTTGAAGAATGAACTCATTTCTTCTTCCTTTTAGTGCTTCTCCCAGTAATTCCTCACTTACGCCGGTACCATAAACCGGTGCGGTATCAATATAATTGATGCCCTGTTCCCGGCATGCATCTAAAAGGCTCTTTGCCTCCTCCACGGTAGAATTCTTATCGGTCCACACACTTCCGCCACCAAGTCCCCATGTTCCTAGTGCAACTTTTGACACTTTAATCCCCGAATTACCTAACTCCTGATATTTCATATAACCCTCCTATTGTTCTTTTTCTTACTATGCTTTGATCGCCCAGCTGATTTTGAACGTGGCTTCACTCATTACAATATTACTCTTATTGTAACACAAAGAAATACTCACCGAAACAATAGAAATCGATTCTCTATTCCTGATCCATTTGAAATTCTACGACATTCTTTCTCATCCATATGCGAAACATGGTTCTTTGGCATTTTGCATTCTTTCGCTCTTTAATTCCGATGGCATCAAAGAATCCCTTCCACATATAGGTATATTCATCCTTTTGATCATAAGCCTTTCGTAGTTCCAGAAACTCTTTCTCTGTCAATTCTCTTGCGTAGGATTCCCCATCTTTAGGATGGATCACAGCATATTTTCTGGAATCATCTACTATGATCCAATTTTCTGAGGGCATCCGATCCGCAAAATGATCCGCAACCAGCAAAAGCACATTGTTCTTGGGTTCGATATGGCATAGATACACTTTCGAATCAATGGAAGTGAATCTGGCAAACTCATGAAAATAGGTTGACTCGTTCCCGATTCTTCTGCGCAATTCCCAAATGCGCATCACTTCCGGGCGATTCTGCATATCCAGAACCTTTGCTCCCACCCTAAAGCCCAAACGTAAAAAATCATAAATTGCCTGCAATGCATCCTCTTCCATGGATAAGCATGCATAAAACACGCTGATATAAGCATTCCAGGAAATCTTATTTTGGATAGAACGGATCACTTTCTCTGTTTTCTCCTGATCATAAGAAACATGAATATACTCATGAAACAAATCCTGCTGGTAAATCGGTTCTTTGCGTAACTGTACCTGATCATGCCCCGAAGAAATCCCATAAACCCACGCATCATAGATGCAGGTCATCATATCTTCAAACCGGTCTATACATGAAAAAATCACCATCACTACTTCATCTCCTGGTCAAATAACGACATTTGCTTATATTGTTCGTTACTATGGGCAATTTTCCAATTGTCCTTTTGGTTTACATCGGTTAATCCCCGAAAAATATAGGCTTCCTCTATGGGGGTTTTAAACATCTGTTTTCCATTGCACAGGATAAAATAATGTGCCCTTTTTAGAACTACCCCCATTCTCTTTAACATATCATAGTCTAACGCTCCATATCTTCTGGCCTTATATATGCGGGAAGCAGATTTCGGCCCCACTCCCGGTATTCGGAGCAACAGATCATAGGGAGCTGTTTGCACATCTATTGGAAAAAGATCTAAGTGACGCAGTGCCCAATCACATTTAGGATCAATCTGTTCATTGAAATTCGGTCTTTCCGCAGATAATAGTTCGTCGCAGTGAAAACCATAATAACGAAGCAGCCAATCAGCCTGATACAGTCTATGCTCCCGCAAAAGCGGCGGAGCTGTTCCAAGCGGCGGCAATGCCTCATCTTCATTAATGGGAATGTATGCAGAGTAAAACACCCTTCGCAGATCATAAGTCTCATATAATTTCTGCGTCGTTTGAATCAGGGTATAATCCGTTTCATTGGTTGCTCCGATGATCATCTGCGTGCTCTGTCCTGCCGGCGCAAACGCTCTTGTAAGTTCTCCCATACCGGAAGGCACCAGCACATGATTGGCACCAGACTTCGGTTTATCGGTTTCTAACAAACTGCCTTGCTTTTGTTCAATTTGCGCAGACTCCGAAAAAATACTATGACTCAAATACTTATTGGTGACACTTCGTTCAAATTTAGCATCTTTGCCAATTGCCATACGATGAGCGGCAATGGTTCCGCTCACTTTTCCCATTGGATCAAGAATACTCTTCTGCGTCTTATTGGGCGCCAGATTACGAAGTCCCTCCTCTGTAGGCAGCTCCAGATTCACACTGATCCGATCCGCCAAATAGCCTGCCGTTGCTAAAAGTTCATCCGCTGCGCCGGGAATCGTTTTCACATGGATATAACCATTAAAACGATACTTATTACGCAAGAGTAATAAAGTCTCGCACATCCGCTCCATAGTGTAATTAGGGTTCTTAAGGATTCCCGAACTTAGAAACAACCCCTCTATATAGTTTCTCTTGTAAAACTCTATGGTAATCTCACAGATCTCCTCCGGCGTAAATGTAGCCCGTGGCACATCATTGCTTACCCTGTTGACGCAATACTTGCAATCATACATACAATGGTTTGTCATAAGAATCTTCAACAAGGAAATACATCTCCCATCAGCCGCAAAACTATGACATACCCCGCTAGCCTTTGCATTTCCCAGGAATCCTTTCTTTCCTCTTCTGTCTGAGCCACTCGAAGTACATGCCACATCATATTTCGCCGCATCTGCTAATATTTCCAGTTTCTCTTTCTTTGTTAGTCCTTTATTGATCTCATTCATGAATCCATTATACAAACATTTGTTCTTTTTCTCAAGTCTTTACCAAACATTTGTTTATATTATCTTGTATTTTTTCCAGCTGAAATGAGGCAGAAATCTATCATTCCTGCAATTGACAAATCTCTGTACCATGCTATAATCCATACATAGGATTCCTCTGCTGACACGGAGGAAACATATGAGTCAAACATTACAAGATTTAACCTTAAAGGATAACTTCCTGTTCGGCGCAGTCATGGCCGACGAAAAAAACTGCAAGCCACTGTTGGAAATGATCCTGGGCTTTCCCATTGACCGGGTTGAAGTCAGCAAAGAATATAGCATGATTTATCACCCGGAATACCGCAGTATCCGCATGGATGTTTACGCAAAAGATGGAAAAAACACCCGCTACAACGTGGAGATGCAGACTTCTAAAAAAAGCACGCTTGCAAAACGTTCTCGCTATTATCACAGTCAAATGGACATGGATCTGTTGGTGTCCGGGGCTGACTATGATAAACTTCCAAATGTCTATCTTATTTTCATCTGCGATTTTGACCCCTTCGGGGAAAAAAAATTCTGTTACCGGTTTGAAAACCAGTGTGTGGAAAACGGTGTACTATCGTTAAAAGACGGAAACTATACCATTTTTCTCAGTACCAAGGGTCTGGATTCTTCCGAAATATCCCCGGAGCTTTATCGCTTTCTGAAATTTCTCTCTATGGATTTAAAAGCAAGTGAACACCCCTCAGGGGATCCTTTCATCACACAGCTACAGGATGCTATCCAAAAGGTTAAGAAAAGCAGAGACATGGAGGGCCGATATATGTTGTTTGAATTATTATTAAAAGACGAACATGATGCCGGACTACAGGAAGGCATGCAACAAGCCTTATACAACCAGATTCTGGATTTTCTGAACGACCTGGATCCGGTTCCGCAGGAACTTTCAGACAAAATCATAGAAGAAAAAAACCTGGACATTTTGAAACGCTGGGTGAAACTTTCTGCCAGAGTTTCTAATGTCCAGGAATTTGAAGACAAAATGGATATTGTTGTTTCTGATCTGACCAAGGCGGTCTAATTTTCATTGTAACTGACAAATGAGTCTGCATGCAGACACATTTGTCAGAAATCTAAACCGGATGCCGGCATTCCGACATCCGAGTCACTAATTTCACGCCATTTCAGGCATTATTCAAATATGCAGGGGAATCCTATTTTCTCATATGCTTTTTCGTTAGTAGACCCTGCTCAAAGAGCTCGATCAACTCC
>JBJEKY010000049.1:0-3467 GCA_051878875.1 Lachnospiraceae bacterium
CTTGCAACAATGAGGTCATAGTCGCCGGTTCCTCCGGCTACCAGTTTTGCCAGCATTTCTTCGTTGCTGGAAAACGTGGACTCGACTACGTGGATCCCGGTTTCTTCCTCAAACATCTCATATACTTCCTGTGGGATGTATTCGGACCAGTTATAGATATACAAGGTATTTTCCTTGTCAGCGGCAGATGATCCACAACCTGCCAGGAGGCCAACCCCCATGCTAAAGACAATTAAGACAGTCACCATTTTTTGTACGATTTTTTTCATTTTTTTCTTCCTTTCCTGCTCGTTCATTTTTACTTTCTGTTTTTAGGTTTTCCCTTTTTTCCTGTTTCGGGATTTTCCCCTAACATAGAAAAAACGCAAAAATACTCCTTTCGCAGTATTTTCACATTGTAAGCTAAAGTTTATCATCTTTTTCCCTAATATGCAACAAATATTTCCCCAAACTCTTTACAAACCTGTGCATATTTAATAGACTACAAAACAAAAGGATTTTTATACGGAGGACACCATGGAAATAGAAAGAAAATATCTGATCAAACCGGATTCTATCGACTATACCGCCTATCCTTTCCGACTCATTGAACAGGGTTATCTGTCCAAAGAACCGGTGGTCAGGGTTCGCAGGGATAACGAAGACTACTATCTGACTTACAAATCCAAGGGACTTCTGGCAAGAGAAGAAGCCAATCTTCCCCTGAACCGCGAAAGTTACCTCCATCTATTAAAAAAATCAGATGGCGCCATCATTCGAAAATGCCGCTATCTGATTCCTTATTCCTATACTCCTGTTTGTCCGGTTGCCGGGTCTGATGACGATGTCCTTACCACCCACACTGATGAAGCAGTCAAAATGGAATGCCTCATCGAGCTGGATGTTTTTGAAGGAGATTTAGCTCCTCTGATCCTGGCCGAAGTGGAATTTAACTCCATCAATGAAGCCAACCGCTTCGTGGCACCTGACTGGTTTGCCAAAGAGGTCACCCACGATGCCCGCTACCAGAACAGCAACCTTACCGACGGGTTACCTCAAAACTAAATCCCTATCGGCGGGTTACCTCAAAACGTTTAAATGTGGAAATGCAGTTTCGTAGTTCCTCAAACCGCATTTCTACATCCCCGTCCGGGATCACCACATCCATGGATGCAGCCAGGGTATTGATCATGTGATCTGATAAAAACTCATGCATGGTTCCCAGCAGATTATATTTCTCTTCATAAGTATCTGTGTCCAAAAATGCCATGATCGCATCCATTTCTGTCTCTATTTTTTTCAATTATTTGTCCTTCTTTCTAACTTGAAACTTTCTACCATCTTCTCGCCCTCTCCAACGAAATCCCGTTCGTAGCTGATGGTACAGTTGGGTCCTAAGATCATAAGATCTTCCACTGTTTTTAACAGATCGCCCTTCTGCTCATAATGTCCCTCTACACAAGCCTCATGCCGGCCTGCTTCCTTTTTCAGGGTATCTTCCCCAAAATCTTCATTGACATCCTTGGCGGATCGGGACAAAATATCCTCTTTGGTATATGTACCTGCAGTGGTCTGACCCTGATGGATCTTCTGCTGCTTTGCGTTCTTTTGGCGTGATAACTCCTGCTGGGCTTTCCGCAATTCTGCCTGACGTTTTTCCAACTGCCGCTGCTTTTCCCGGCGTTCCTCGTCACGTCTTTGCTGCTCCTCTTCCCGCTGGCGCTTTCGCTGCATCTCCATCTGACGCTGCTGTTCGCTTGTCTGGCTTGACTGCCCTGCAGTGTTTCGTGACGTCCACTGCCGTTCTGCCGACTGCCACTTTTTCTGAAGCTCCTCCCACTGGGGCTTGCGGTTACGGTTTTCCTGTCCATCCTCTTTGTTCTTCTTGTTTTGCCTCACAATGTTGGATACACCTGCAATAATGATAATCAACACCAGTAAATCCATAACGCTTCCCCCTTACTCTTTTCATGGCTGTCTGCCATGATCTTTACAACTCAAAGTATCTCATCTTTGACACAACATCCGGTATCTCACCTGGCGATTGCACTACGAATCTTCTGTACTCCGTCTGCCCCATACCATACGCTGCAAAAATAAACGGTATCTCTGCTTCCATGGCTGCTTCGTAATCCATCTGGGTATCTCCTATATAGATCGCTTTATCGATCTCACACCGCTGCATCAGGATCTGTATATTGCGTCCTTTCTTCTGACCGGTCCTTCCGTAGCACTCATGGTCTTCAAAGTATCCTTCCAACCCGCAGGAAGAAAGTAATGCTTCAATGTATCCCACCTGACAATTGCTGACAATGTACAGTTCGTACTTTTGTTTCAACTGTTCCAGTACCTCTTTGATTCCGGGATACAATGTACCCGGATGCTGCCTTAGGTAATCATTTTCCTCTTCACAGCAGGCCGCCAGAACTTCCTGTGCCTTCTCTTTCGTCAATTCAGGAAACAACTGTGCATACGCATCCATGGTCTTGCCCATATTGGCCAGAAACTGTTCCTCTCGTAATTGTGTTGTCACCTCGGGAAATTTGTGAGCTGTCAGGTTCCATGACCGGGTGATCTGCGGTACTGCATCCCACAACGTTCCGTCTACGTCAAAAATAACTGCTTTCTTCATCTATGTTCCTCATATCTAGTATCTCGTGATAAAGCATAAGATACCTGAAGTGGGCATGCGTCACAGCCGCACACCCACTTCAAGTTCGACTTCATCACAAAATATAGTATACCACAACAGATGAAGTTCTGTAAATTTTTATTTTTGCAGAGCTGACTGTCCTGCGTATCCCTCCGCCTCGTTTCTCCCCGACCGGTACTTTACACCAGTTCTGCGATCCGGCTGACACCTACAAAAATCTGGGAAATCTTGTACCAGGTGGCATAATTTACCACTCCGGTTACCGGCAGGTCAAAAATCCGTTGGAACTGCTGCACGGCCTCTTTTGTCCGGGGTCCGAATACTCCGTCTGCAGAGATTTTCGGAATAGACGGATAGGATTGCGCGATGCGCACCAACTGTTCCTGCATCTGCATAACCTTTGGTCCGCTGGAACCTTCTTCCAGATCAAAGCCCGGCCAGGACGCAGGAATCCCTGCAACCTCATCGGTAGAATTGATATAAATACTGCTGCCGTAATAATACCGCAGGATCTCAATCGCTGTATAATTCTGGTCACCCAAATATTTACTACCCCACTGGGTCATCCAATTCGGACAGGAAACCATTTTTCCATCACAATATTGGGTCAGTATGGGCTGTCTTACATTGGGTCTTGACAAGTACATTCCGAAAAGTTCATCTACAACGTTGGAAATACTTTCATAGATATTTCTTCCTCTTGCCCACTTATGATCGTAGGCAGTGGAGGACGTAATGGTAAAATCATAAGATTTGTTCCGATACCACTCGGTGTATACACGGTTCAGGGTAAAAGACATAATGGCCAGCACATTGGCTTTGATGGTCTCTCTTG
>JBJEKY010000050.1:0-3463 GCA_051878875.1 Lachnospiraceae bacterium
TCCTCTTCCATGGCACGGATCACGTCATAGCTCTGGTAAGCTAAGGATTCCAGGGTCGCCCGGATAAAATGTTCCTTCTCACATCCTCTGGTGATCCCAAATACGCAGCCTCTTGCATAGGGATTCCAATAAGGAGCTCCCAGTCCGGCAAAAGCAGGAACCACATACACTCCATCCGTATCCGGCACCGCTGTGGCATACTCCTGGGACTGGGGTGAATTCTTGATCATCCGCAAGCCATCCCGCAGCCACTGCACGGCAGCACCTGCCACAAACACACTGCCCTCCAGCGCATACTGCGCTTTTCCTTCTTCTACGCCGGCCGCAATGGTAGTTACCAGTCCATTCTTAGATTGGATCGCCCTTTCCCCGGTATTCATAAGCAGAAAGCATCCTGTTCCATAGGTATTCTTTGCATCTCCCGCTTCAAAACAACACTGTCCGAAAAGCGCGGACTGCTGGTCTCCCGCAATACCACAGATGGGTATTTTCCCTCCAAAATACACTTCGTCGGAATAACCGAACTCAAAGCTGGACGTATGTACCTTGGGAAGCATGCTCTCCGGGATATGGAAGTATTCCAACAACTGTTTGTCCCAGCAAAGTTTGTGGATATCAAACAACATGGTCCGGGAAGCATTGGTATAATCCGTTACATGAAGCTTTTTGCCGGACAAATTATAGACCAGCCAGCTATCTACCGTACCGAAGCATAATTCTCCGTTCTCTGCCCGCTGTCTTGCACCCGGCACGTTATCAAGGATCCATTCGATCTTAGTAGCAGAAAAATAGGGATCCGGCACCAGACCGGTTTTCTCCCGGATCACGTCTCCCATGCCATCTTCCTTAATCTTTGCCATCCGATCCGCCGTACGACGGCACTGCCAAACAATGGCGTTGTAAACCGGCTCTCCGGTTACCCTGTCCCATACAATGGTTGTTTCCCTCTGATTGGTAATTCCAATGGCTGCGATATTTTCCGCTTTCACACCCAACGTTGCCATGGCTTCGATGGCTACACCAAGCTGGGATGCCCAGATATCCTTGGGATTATGCTCCACCCAGCCGGGATGAGGATAGATCTGTTCAAACTCTTTTTGAGCCATACTTACGATCTGACCTTTTTTATTAAATAAAATACATCGGGAACTGGTAGTTCCCTGGTCTAATGCCATGATATAATCCGTCAACTTGTTCCCTCCTAACATTCGCTTGTGGCCAGTGCCGTAAACAGATCCACACAGGTAGGAATGATGTCATCACAGAAATCATACTCTGCGGTATGTACTTCCGGATACTGCATCCCGTTTCCCACATAGATCATTGCCCCACTGCATTGTTTTGTATAATAACCGAAATCCTCGGATGCTCTCCAGGGTTGTTTCATCTCAAGCGTCTTATAACCGCACTGCCTTGCCGCTGCAAGCACGCGCTCCACCGCTACCGGATCATTTCTGGTCTCCGGGAACGGATCGGAGATAGCAAAAGCAATGCGTAAGCTTCGTTCATTTGCCAGCCCTTCCGCATACTCCCTTAGTTTCTGTTCAAATAAATCTAACTCTGCTTCCACATTGGCCCGCAAAGTCATGGATACTTCTGCCTTGCTGGCTGCAATGCCAAAATTCTTTTCGCCCACCTGAGCGTGGATGATGGTGCACAAGACCATCTGGGTAAAACAGCTGCAATTTACCAGTTCCTGGAAAAATCGAATGATATCCGCTACCGTTACCGCAGGATTGATACCATCCTCCGGCTGACTGGCATGGGCCGGTGTTCCGGTTAGTGTAATGGTAAGCCCCCGGGATGCACACTGCGCCAAATCTCTGCTGTACACCACGGTATGCTTCTCATATCCGCTACGGTTATGAAACGCGTAAACCTGTTTAATCCCTTTTTCCGGAATGAGCCGGGAACATTCCTCACCGCCCTGTCCGATCTCTTCTCCATGCTGGAAGATCAAATAGGTATCCTGCAATGGTTTTTGTTCCAGCAATTCCAAAGCCAGTCCGCACAACACACTGCTGTGCCCGTCGTGCCCGCATTTATGCCCCACGCCGGGTATCTCCGATACATAAGGCAGCTCACAGGTTTCCTGCACTGCAACCGCATCAAAATCCGCCCGAAAGGCCATGGGATCCCTGCTCCGGTCAGTTCCCCGGCACACTGCGTAAAACCATTTTCCCTTATCAACGATCTTATGATCCGTGTGTTCCTTTAAGAACTCCATGAGATGCTGTTTGGTCCATGTTTCCTGCAAGGACAGCTCCGGATGCCGGTGGAGTTCATGCCGCAGGGTAATGATTTTATCAAGATTATCTTTTTTCATAATTCCGCCTGCTTTCTGTTTCAATCTGCCTTCTATTTTACCACAAAGCAATGGTTCAGGCGAGTGTTTCCTTAAACTGCTCCTATACGATTTGCTTCCCCAAATCGTTGAAAGTGCACGATTTCGCGCTCACGCAAGAACTTAATGGGATCTGCCACTTCCGAATCTTTCACTAAGCGAAGGATATTGTCATAGGTGGTTCGGGCTTTCTGTTCTGCCGCCATATCTTCGAACAGGTCTGTGATGGGATCGCCCTTAGACTGATATTCCACTGCATTCTGTGGTAGTCCTCCTGCCGCCTGAGGCCATAATCCCAGGGTATGATCTACATAATATTTATCGAATCCACTGGCCTTGATCTCTTCCGGACTTAAATTCCGGGTCAGCTGATGCACAATGGCACAGATCATCTCCATATGAGCCAGCTCCTCCGTGCCGATGTCGGTAAGTAGTCCCTGCACTTCCCGATATGGCATCACATACCGCTGGGAAAGATAACGCATGGACGCAGACAGCTCTCCGTCCGGACCTCCAAATTGCGAAATTATAACCATCGCCAGCTTCGGATTGGTCTGGGAAATATTTACCGGGTACTGTAACCGTTTTTCATAATTCCACATATACTAGCAGCCTCCTTCCCATGGCCAAGGCTGAAGCGCCCAGCACCATCTGTCTTCCGGATGAAAACTATCCAGGACCAAAGGTCCATAGCTGGAGGTATAATCCCGGACAGCCTGATTTCTAAGTTTCATTAAGTGATTGTAATAGTCCATTGCTTCTGTGTCCCTTGGATGGGTGTCCAGATACTCTGCCATGTCCAGCGCGGAAAAACTTACCATGCTGATCCAATTCATAAGTTTTTGCTTTTCCATTTTATTTTCCATACCTATCTGACACATCCCCTTCCTATAAATGGTTTATTTAATTCCGGGAAAACAGTTCCGATACGCAATGCTTTATCGGGCTCGTATACTTCGCCAAAATACTGCCAGGGTACATACGCCATAGCCACTACCATATCTTTGGCTGTTTCAAAACGTGGATAAGGTTGTTGTCCTCTGCAGTTACTGTTTCTGCACTGATTCATCCTATTTCCTCACATATTTTATTACCCTATAGCATATGTTGTAGTGGCAG
>JBJEKY010000051.1:0-3443 GCA_051878875.1 Lachnospiraceae bacterium
TGTTACAGAACCAGTACCGTATCGGTTTATCCAGATTGGAGCGTGTGGTTCGTGAACGTATGACCACACAGGATCTGGAGACCATTTCTCCCCAGAGTCTTATTAACATTAAACCTGTGACCGCTGCAGTAAAAGAATTCTTTGGTTCTTCCCAGCTGTCCCAGTTCATGGATCAGAACAACCCGTTGGGTGAGCTGACCCACAAGAGACGTTTATCTGCATTGGGACCTGGTGGTCTTAGCAGAGACCGTGCAGGATTCGAGGTTCGAGACGTACACTATTCCCATTACGGAAGAATGTGTCCGATTGAGACCCCGGAAGGTCCTAACATCGGATTGATCAACTCTCTTGCATCTTATGCAAGAATTAATGAATACGGATTTGTGGAAGCACCTTATCGTAAGATCGACAAATCTGATCCAAAGAATCCTCGTGTAACCGATGAGGTTGTATATATGACCGCTGACGAAGAGGATAATTATCATGTAGCACAGGCAAACGAGGCTCTGGACGAAGAAGGACATTTTGTACGTAACAGCGTGTCCGGTCGTTACAGAGAGGAGACCCAGGAATACGAAAAGACCATGTTTGATTACATGGACGTATCTCCGCGTATGGTATTCTCTGTTGCTACAGCGTTGATCCCATTCCTGGAGAACGATGATGCGAACCGTGCTCTGATGGGATCCAACATGCAGCGTCAGGCCGTTCCGCTTTTAACTACAGAAGCACCTGTAGTAGGAACCGGTATGGAACCGAAAACTGCAGTAGACTCCGGCGTCTGCGTACTGGCAAAGAGAGCCGGTACCGTACTTCGCTCCACCTCCAAAGAGATCGTGATCAAGTACGATGATGACGGAACTACAGAAACTTATGTATTAGCAAAATTCGTACGCAGCAACCAGTCCAACTGCTACAACCAGAGACCGATCGTGTTTAAGGGCGATCATGTGGAAGAGGGCGAAGTCATTGCAGACGGACCATCCACTTCCAACGGAGAACTGGCACTTGGAAAGAACCCGCTGATCGGATTCATGACCTGGGAAGGTTATAACTACGAGGATGCTGTTCTTATCAGCGAGCGATTGGTGCGCGACGATGTATATACCTCTGTTCATATCGAAGAATATGAAGCAGAATCCCGTGACACCAAATTAGGACCGGAAGAGATCACCAGAGATGTTCCGGGCGTTGGTGATGATGCGCTGAAAGATCTGGATGAGCGCGGAATCATCCGTATCGGTGCCGAAGTTCGTGCAGGAGATATTCTGGTAGGAAAAGTTACTCCGAAGGGAGAAACCGAACTTACCGCGGAAGAGAGACTGCTTCGTGCTATCTTCGGTGAAAAAGCAAGAGAAGTACGTGATACCTCTTTGAAGGTTCCTCACGGTGAATATGGTATCGTAGTGGATGCCAAAGTATTTACAAGAGAAAACGGCGACGAATTAAGTCCTGGTGTAAACCAGTCTGTCCGCATCTACATTGCCCAGAAGAGAAAGATCTCTGTAGGTGATAAGATGGCAGGTCGTCATGGAAATAAGGGTGTCGTTTCCAGAGTTCTTCCGGTAGAAGATATGCCATATCTTCCAAACGGACGTCCTTTGGATATCGTATTAAACCCATTAGGTGTGCCTTCCCGTATGAACATCGGACAGGTGCTGGAGATCCATTTGTCTCTGGCTGCCAAAGCGCTGGGCTTCAACATTGCCACACCGGTCTTTGATGGAGCAAACGAGAAAGACATCATGGATACATTGGATCTTGCCAATGACTATGTAAACTTAGAGTGGGATGAGTTCAAGGCAAAACACGGCGAAGAGCTGTTGCCGGAAGTCCTTGATTATCTGTATGAAAACAGAGACCACAGAGAACTGTGGAAAGGCGTTCCGATCTCCAGAGACGGAAAAGTACGCTTAAGAGACGGACGTACCGGAGAGTATTTTGACAGCCCGGTAACCATCGGACACATGCACTATCTGAAACTGCATCATCTGGTTGACGATAAGATCCATGCACGTTCCACCGGTCCGTACTCCTTAGTTACCCAGCAGCCTCTGGGTGGTAAAGCCCAGTTCGGTGGACAGCGTTTCGGAGAGATGGAAGTTTGGGCACTGGAAGCTTATGGTGCTGCATATACACTTCAGGAGATCCTGACCGTGAAGTCCGATGACGTGGTTGGACGTGTGAAGACCTACGAGGCCATTATCAAGGGAGATAACATTCCTGAACCGGGAATTCCGGAATCCTTCAAGGTATTGCTGAAAGAGCTTCAGTCTCTGGCACTGGATGTCAACGTATTAGACGAAGACGGCAACGTAGTAGAACTGCTGGAGTCCAGTGAGTACGGTAATACCAACCTGAATTCTATTATCGGAAACGATAAGGATTTCGCTTTTGAAAGTGCAGAGTCTTTCGAGGCAGCAGGATTTACCAAGCAGGAATTCAATGAGAATAACGAAATTGTAGATTCTGAAGTAGAAGAAGACTTTGATGAGAGTGCTTTTGAAGATGACTACAGCATGGATTCTTATGACGAAGAAGACTAGGAAGGAGTGTCACGATGCCAGAAGCAATGAACAATGAGAATTATCAGCCGGTGTCTTTTGATGCCATTAAAATTGGCTTAGCATCACCGGAAAAAATATTAGAGTGGTCCCACGGCGAAGTAAAGAAACCTGAGACCATCAACTACAGAACCTTAAAACCGGAAAAAGAAGGTTTATTCTGCGAGAAGATCTTCGGACCCAGCAAAGACTGGGAGTGCCACTGCGGAAAGTATAAAAAGATCCGTTATAAGGGTGCTGTCTGTGATCGATGCGGAGTAGAAATCACCAAGGCCAGCGTTCGTAGAGAGCGTATGGGACACATCGGACTTGCAGCTCCGGTGTCCCACATCTGGTATTTTAAGGGAATCCCCAGCAGAATGGGTCTGATCTTAGACCTTTCCCCGAGAGTGCTGGAGAAAGTATTATATTTTGCATCCTACATTGTACTGGATGCAGGAGAAACCGGTTTGATGTACAAACAGGTTTTATCCGAAGCAGAGTATCAGGAAGCACGTACTACTTACGGAAACGGATTCCGTGTAGGTATGGGTGCGGAAGCAATCTTAGAGCTTTTACAGGCAATTGATCTGGATAAAGAAGCAGAAGAGTTAAAAGCGGGTCTGGAAGATGCATCCGGACAGAAGAGAGCAAGGATCATCAAGAGACTGGAAGTAGTAGAAGCTTTCCGTGAATCCGGAAACAAACCGGAGTGGATGGTTCTTACCGTGATCCCGGTGATTCCGCCTGACCTTCGTCCTATGGTACAGTTAGACGGCGGACGTTTTGCAACGTCTGACTTAAACGATCTGTATCGCCGGATCATCAACCGTAACAACCGTCTTAGAAGACTGTTGGAATTAGGCGCACCGGATATCATCGTGCGCAACGAAAAGAGAA
>JBJEKY010000052.1:0-3421 GCA_051878875.1 Lachnospiraceae bacterium
CTGATCTTCGGTGAAATCTTTTCGATGGTATCAAAGATCAGCTGATCTTCAATGTCACTTTCGAAATAAAGGATGCCGAAGCCCTTGATCTTGATCTTCTGGCCCTGTTCCTGTACTTTTTCAAGATAGGCCTTGTCCAGCCATTCCACTCCAATAAACCAGTGATTTTCATCGATTCCTTTTTCCATGGAGTGAAGTTCGAGAAGATGATTCATGGAATCCTCCTCTTTTCCAAGCTGAGTCAGAATGGCCTGATTGATAAAATCGCTCCGATTACTGTAAAAACCACTCTCGATCAGAAGATCCATCTGGGACAATTCCTTGTCACCAATATTCACGGATACTTTTTCGTAATTCATATCCACCTCTCCTTTCTTTTATGCTCTGATTGTAGCATATATAGAGCATATCGTCAACTATATAAATTACAAATTATTCTAATGAGCTAAAAAATATCTTTTCCAGCAGATTATAGCTATTTTCTACCTATGACGCCGTCAACCAACAGCGAAATAGCTATTATTCTCGGAATAACCAAATTTTTAGCTCCGAAATTCGAAAAATGAGCTAAAATCCAAGATATTAAGGTATTTTTCGATTTAAAAGCATAAACCCGACTCCCCCAAAGGAACTTTGAGCTAAAACCACAAAAATTATGATATTTTTCGCTAAGTGTCTCTCCTCCTGCGATATAACACAGAAACGCAAAGGACCTCCGGGATAACAATGCATTCCCTACTGGATATCCAGTAAAGAAGAGGCATAGCTATTCCCGGAGGGCCGTAAATCTATATCTAATTTTTCATAATGTAAAACACAGCTCCCCAACTGTGTGTATCTTTTTCATACAGCCGGTTTTATGGCAATACCGGTACCAATTTGCCGTCCCTTCATGCTTCCTGTTTTGTGCCGGCTTCGATATTGTTTGTTACTCCTTCATACTACCTGTTTCGATGAATCTGTTATGCATATCATAGCAATGGCGAAGATCATGTGGAGTATGTTGACTCGGAGAGACTTCTTTGGCATGTTCGAAGTAGTCCCGAAGTTGCTGTTTGTAGTCCGGATGTGCGCATTTTTCAATGATGAGTTCCGCACGCTCTTTCGGACTTAATCCACGAAGGTCAGCCAATCCCTGCTCGGTTACAAGCACACTGACATCGTGCTCACAGCTGTCCACATGGGAAACCATGGGAACAATACTGGAGATAGCACCGTCTTTGGCAAGGGATGGGGTCATGAAAATGGACACAAAACTATTTCTTGCAAAATCACCCGATCCACCAATTCCATTCATCATCTTGGTTCCCAGGATATGAGTGGAGTTTACATTTCCGTAAATGTCGGCTTCAATGGCTGTATTCATGGCAATGAGGTTCAGTCTGCGGATCATTTCCGGATGATTGCTGATATCCTGTGGACGTAATACAATCTTATCTTTTACTTCATCAAAATTATCGTAGAATTTCTCTAATCCTTCTTTAGATAAAGAGATCGCTGTTGTAGACAGGCTGTCCATGATCCCCGCGTGAACCAAATCCAGCGCGGAGTCCTGTCCCACTTCGGTATACATGGAAAGATGCTTGAAACCTGCATTGGACAATCCCGCCAATACCGCATTGGCTACCGCGCCCACTCCGGACTGCAGAGGATAAAGGTTCTCCGGCATACGTCCTTTGGCAACTTCTTCTTTTAAGAATTCCACGATATGTTCTGCGATCTTAGCAGACACTTCATCCGGCTCTTTAAATACCGGAGTTGCTCCCACTTCTTCGTTGATCACGATGGCAGCAATTTTATCCGGTGTACAGGGAATGTATGGTACACCCACCCGGTCCGTTACTTTGGTAATAGGAACCGGAATTCCCTCATCCGGAGAGATCACATCATGCATTCCATATACTTCCTTGGGAACGCTGGTGTTCAATTCTACGATCACCTTTTTGGAATGCTCCACCAAGGCGTTGGTAGTTCCCACCGTCAGCGTCGGAACCAGATTTCCTTCCTCTGTGATCATGCAGCACTCTACGATGGTGTAATCCATTTCGCCAAAAATACCCTGACGGACCAGTCTTGGCAATACACCTAAATGAATATCAGCGTACTTTGTAGTTCCTGCATTAATGCTGTTACGACTATCCTTATCAGACTGGAAGGGATGGCGCCTTCCCATCAATCCTGCTTTTGCCAAAGATCCATCCAGCTCTGTACCGGTAGATGCACCGGTGATCACTGTCAGGTTTTTGGCAGTTCCCAGCTGCGCAATGGCAGTAGGGACCTTCTTAGCATAACCTGCAGAAGTAAATCCGGAAAAGCCCAGTTTCATATCGGATTTAATCAGGGCTGCCGCTTCATCGGCACTCATAACTTTATTTAATAAACTTTTTTGAAGAATTCTGTCCTCGTACATCGTTTTTCCTCTCCGCGCGCAGTTGCGCGCACCCATTATCGATTCTCTGCGTGCCGTCGCGCACACCTATGATCTTTTCTTCATGCGCAATGCGCACCCACCTAATTTCTACACAAATGGGGCAACATGACTGCTGCCCCATACAATTATTTCTTGATCAGTTCTGCTCCCATTTTCAGAGCTTTCTCGTTGATCTCTTCTGTTCCCTTTGGCACATGGGCCATAACTGCAGTATGAAGGCTGTCATAGTCCACCAGACCCAAAAGCGCATTAATCGCTGCTACTGCCACAATGTTGGCGGTAAACGCTTTTCCCACGCCCTTGATGGCGGTTTCCAGGATCGGCGCTTTGGTCACCATGTTAGGATCTAAGTAATCCGGAACTGTCAGACTGGAATCTACCAGGATCTTACAGTTCTTGTCTACGGTTTTGGCGTATTTATCCAATGCAACCTGGGTTAACGCCATTAAGAAGGTCGGGTTCTCTACCTTAGTATAACCAATCGGTTCCTCATCTATGAGAACTTCCGCCTTACACATTCCTCCACGGGCTTCCGGTCCGTAGGACTGGGACTGTGCAGTGTATTTACCGGCCTCTATGGCTGCCTCCGCTAAAATAATGGTGGCAAGGATGATTCCCTGTCCGCCGCTTCCTGCAAGACGGATCTCCATTTTGGTTTTCTCACCTGCGGTCTTTCCGGCTTTTTTGGTACCTGCTGCCTTTGTTCCGGTACTCGTTACTTTCTTGCTGCTACTTGTTGTTTGCGCGCTCACGTTCTTCAGCCTCCCTTCCTAAACGGTCAATAAGTTTCTGATACTCCGCTGTGAATTCAGGATAGTTCGTATGCGCCAAAACTCCAAGGATCAGCTTGCCCTTCAGTTCTTCGCCGGACATTTTCATAGCCTGTTCCTGTGGAATGGTGTTGTCACGCTGATATTTCATCATATCCACTGCGCTGCCCTTCTTGTTCTTACGTCCATAATAAGTAGGACAGATGCTGGCACAGTCAAT
>JBJEKY010000053.1:0-19447 GCA_051878875.1 Lachnospiraceae bacterium
GCACCAGTTTCATGACGCATTGGTGTCTTTCGCAGAAAGACGGGAAATAAGTATGGATATTTTCCATGGGAAAACAATCACCATCTTTGAAAAGCGAAACCAACTTTACACTATAGAGAAAATCCGCTAAAATACTGGTATCAGTAGAAGGGCGGTGGAAGGATGGAAGAAATGACAGAGAAAGAATTGATCACGATATTGATCGACAAGTATACAGATCTGCAGCGTATCAAAAAGGCGAATGGTGATACAAAAAACGCAGAGTTAGATTATCAGTTAAAAGTAACCGTTGCGAAACTGTCTTCTTTAGGGGTATCCGTTGAGGATATTACACTTTGATTTTAGGAGGGATAACATGGGATATATTGATATGCATTGCGACACCCTGATGCTGGCGTATTTCATGGGTGAAAACTTAAATGACAGTAAGAAGCTTTCCGTGGATTATAAACGGATGAAGCAGTCGGGAGCCATGGCGCAGTTTTTTGCGATTTTCATGCCGGATAAAGGTGCTTATGAACACTTTCACGTAAAAGAAATGACGGATCAGGAGTATTTTGATGCCCTGTTTGCAACTTTTCTTTCAAATTTGAAGGAGCATTCCGATGTGATCAAACGGGCTTATAGTGCGCAGGATATACTTGCTAATGAAAAAGAAGGACGTATGAGTGCCATTCTTTCCGTGGAAGACGGTCGCCTGGTGAACGGAGAGTTTGAGAAGTTAGAGGAGTTTTATGACCTTGGAGTAAGAGCCTTAGCGTTAACCTGGAACTTTGAGAATTGTTTTGGTTTTCCCAATTCTACCGATGAAAAAATCATGCAGAAAGGCCTGAAACCTTTCGGAAAAGAAGCCGTAGAATATATGAATGAATTGGGTATGCTGGTAGACGTTTCCCATCTGTCGGAGGGCGGTTTCTGGGATGTGGCTAAGATCAGTAGCAAGCCGTTCGTTGCAACCCATTCCAACTGCCGGGCATTAAGCCCACACCAGAGAAATCTTTCCGATGAAATGATCCGCACCCTGGCAGAAAAAGGCGGCGTGATGGGATTAAACTTCTGTCCGGCCTTTTTAAATGAGGATACAAGTTGTGAGGACAGCACGATTGATGCGATGGTGGCGCATCTGAAACATGCCAGAAACGTAGGCGGCATCGAAGTGGTGGCACTGGGCTCCGATCTGGACGGCACCGGCGGAAACATGGAGATCGCCAATTGCGGAGAGTATCCGATGTTATTTGACCGGTTGGCAAAGGAAGGCTTCAGTTCCAAAGATATCGATAAGATCACCCATGAAAACGTTCTGCGGGTATTCAAGGAATCTGTCTGGTAAATAACAAAATCTAGTAAAAAGGGCTTGCCACCTAAGGGAGAAGAGGAGTATTATATTTAGTGGCGTGAGTGCCGTATAACAATAGGAAAAGGAAGTATTGCAGGTTATGAAAAACGAAGTGAAAGTTGAAGTATCAGCAAGACACGTACATTTAACACAGGAACAGATTGAAGCTTTATTCGGTAAGGGACATGAGCTTACCGTTAAGAAAATGTTATCCCAGCCGGGTCAGTTCGCAGCAGAAGAGCGTGTGACCGTAGTTGGACCAAAGAGATCCATTGAGCGCGTCAGCGTTTTGGGACCGGCACGTAAAGCTGGTCAGGTAGAGCTTTCTTTAACAGATTGCTTCTCCATCGGATTAAAAGATACACCGGTTCGTGAGTCCGGCGACCTTGCAGGAACTCCGGGAGTTACCTTAAAGACTGATAACGCAGAAATTACTTTAGATGAAGGCGTAATCGTAGCAAAGAGACATATCCATATGACTCCTGCAGATGCAGAAGAATTTGGATGCAAAGACAAAGACATCGTTAGCGTTACCGTTAACAGTGAGGGACGTTCCCTTACTTTTGGTGATGTGATCGTTCGTGTCAGCGACAGCTATTCTCTGGCAATGCACATCGATACCGATGAAGCAAATGCAGGCTGCATCAGCGGTGAAGTAACCGGAATCGTGGTAAAATAATATTAGAAATGTTACGAGGCAGTTTCCATGAAACTGCCTCGTTTTAGCTTATGTCTTAATATGGATCTATCTTTTATTTTTCTACTGTAACAGTGTAATAGGTGTTTCTGCCTGAAAAATCAGTTGCAATCATTTTGATTGTAGCAGTTCCGACACCAACGGCTGTTACATTACCATTGTCATCTACCGTGATAACATCGGTATTGTCTGATTTGAAGCGAACTGTTGGAAGGGTTCCGCTTGCTGGGAAGATATCGATGTTTTCATTTTTAAAGGTTTCGCCCACTTTCAAGGTAACTGCGGTGGTTTTGTATGCGAAGCGACTGCAGGTTCTTGCCTGCTCCGGTGTCAGATACTGAACTTCATTGTTTTCAAGATCGCGTGTCCACTGCCACCATCCTCCATCATACAGGGATACATTCCATCCTTTTTCATAGGCCATGAGTAATGGCATGGTTGCTCTCCAACCGGTTCCGCAGAAAAAGCATACTTCATTACTTGGATAAACGTAACTGTCTTCCATGAAACCTTTAAAGGTGTCATAAGAAATAAGTGTTCCATCCGCATTCATGTATTCTTCCATGGTGTTTGCATCGTTTCCGGCACGTCCAAATACGGCACCGGCAATTTCACCTTTTTCCTGAAGCATTGGGTAGTTTCCATCAGAAAGACCTCTGAATTCATCTAAACTTCTGATACTTACAAGACGGAAATTTTTATTATTTGCAAGATTATATTTTAAATTCTCTTTGGACATAATGTATTCCGGATGAGCAGGAATTGTACAACCGAATGAATAATCTTCTGATGTTGTTGGCTCGTTTGCAGTTGTTTCGACATCATAGCCTGCGTTTTTCCAGTTTGTAAGGCTTCCGTTCAGAACTTTAACATTCTCAACACCGCAATATAACATACAGAAAGCAACGCGGTCTGTTGCCGGATGAACACCGTATAGAATAACGGTGGTATCTTTTGTAATATTGTATTTCTTCAGAACTTCTGCCAATTTTTCCGGCTCAAGAAGATTGCCTAAGTTTTCGTTTGTATAATCGATCGTGTTATTTGCATATGCTGCATAAGTACTGGTTTCGATTAAGCGAACAGAGCAGTGATAAGATCCCGGGATATGACCTGCATTATAGGTATCAACAGAAGTGGATGTGTCAAGAATTACATAATCTTTTGATTCTTCCTGTTCGCCGTCCATTACGCTTTTAATATATTCAGGAGATACGTATACATCTCTTTTTGCTGCTACCGGTTTTGGAACGGATACTTTGCAGGTTGTTTTTTTACCGGATCCATCTGTTAAAGCTGCGGTAATAGTTGCTTCTCCATAACCTGTTGCGGTTACGACACCGGTACTTGATATGGTGGCTACTTTTGTGTTATTGCTGGACCATTTTATCGGAGAGTATACGCCGGCTGGTTTTACGGTAGACTTTAAAGTCTTTGTTTCACCCTTTTTGAGTTCTAAACTTTTTGAAAGAGTGATTGAAGTCGGCTTCAGTTCCTTAACTTTGATGGTGATTGTTGCCTTTACATTTTTGTTGCTTTTTGAGGTAGCAGTAATGATTGCCGTTCCTGTTTTCTTTCCGGTTACAACACCGGAAGAAGTTACTGTAGCAACTTTGGTATTGCTGGATTTAAATGTTACTGATTTACTTGCGCCGGCAGGAACTACACTACTGACGGAAATGGTTGTTTTTCCTTTGATATCAATGGTTTTTCCGGTAACGGATGATTTCAAAGAAATTTTTGTTGGTTTCACAGAAGCTGCGTTAGATTCTATTGATGCTGATCCTAACACTGAAATAGTCATGAGCAGTGCAATAGCGAAAGCAGATATCCTGTGAAAGATGGTTGTCTTATTCATAATCTTCCTCCTTTGCTATTTGATAAATTAATAAATTTATCAAGAAAAATCATAACACGATTTGTATGTCTAGTCAATTCATTGCGAATGTGCTTACCCCAATATGGTTAGTTTTGAAAATAAAAAAGCTGAGAACCTTGAATTCTCAAGGTTCCCAGCCCTTTTGTTACGTGCGTGAGAGGATTCGAACCCCCGACACCTTGGTCCGTAGCCAAGTGCTCTATCCAGCTGAGCTACACACACATTTTTGTTACCTCATCAGCAACAAATCTATAATACTATGTAAGATCTTTTTTGTCAATGCTTTTTTGAAAAAAGAATTGGAAGGTTTGAAAAAAGAATTGGAAGGTTTGAAAAAGTTTGAAACCCAGGGGACATATTGATTTGATCTTGATACCATGATAAATTATAAAAGAAAAATGTAAAAATTTAACGGAGGAGAAGATGAAGACTTTAGTTGTAGTAGATATGCAGAAAGATTTTATTGATGGAGCCCTTGGTACCAAAGAGGCGGTTGCCATTGTGCCCAAAGTTGTAGAGAAAATTGCAAAGTATAGGAAAAACGGGGATCAGATCATTTTTACCAGGGATACCCATCAGAAAGATTATCTTAATACCCAGGAGGGCAGAAATCTTCCGGTGGAGCACTGCATCGAAGGAACCGCAGGCTGGCAAATTTCTGATAAGTTGGAAGTAAATCCGGAGGATACGGTGATCAATAAAGTGACTTTTGGTTATGTATGGCCCAAGGAGATGATCAAAGGAGACGAAATCGAACTGATTGGTTTATGCACAGATATCTGCGTGATCTCAAATGCTCTGGGCCTGAAGGCGGTGTATCCGGAGATTCCCATTACGGTGGATGAAAGCTGCTGTGCCGGCGTGACGCCTGAATCCCACAAAAATGCACTGGAAGCCATGAAGATGTGTCAGATTAAAGTGGTGGGGGAGTAGATCCGTTCTACTCCCTGTTTCGATTCATCCCACAGATAAAGACATAAATTTTTTTACAGGCATTCTACAGATTCCCGGCTTTGCAGTTGATCCACAATCGCATTGATATCATAGTCCGGTGCGTAAGGGGCAGCAATTTCGCAGATACGGTTCACAGTATCTAATTCTACACCAAGTTCATGCGATATGGCTTTCGCTGCTTGGCCGGCTTTCAGCTTCTGACAGATCAACATAACAATGGTTGACCATTTGCCATTATCATAGCCATTATTGTATCCATCCTTGTATCCCTCTTCACGGCCTTCTTCCCGCAGAAATTTCGCGTGTAATTCTTCATCATATTCAAAAATACTCATCCTCATTACCTCCGCTTTATTTGCCAGCATACCTTTTAAAGTGGACTTTTGCTTCTTCTCTAGTGAGATGAAAATGTTTTTGGATTTTCTCAAGGATCCTTTCCGCAGGAACGTTTTCTTCCAGATTATCTAAGATCATGGCTTCGATACCCTGAGAAATTCCCTGCGATATACCCTGCGATATACCCTGCGATATACCCTGCGAAATTCCCTGAGATATTCCTTGAGAGATTCCCTCTGAAAGACCCTGCGAATGACCGGCGGAAAAACCATCTTCATATCCTTCTTCACGGCCTTCTTCCCGCAGAAACTTCGCGTGTAATTCTTCATCATATTCAAAAATACTCATCCTCATTACCTCCGCTTTATTTGCCAGCAAAAAGTCCCTTAAGATCCCATGTTCGATGCAGTAGTCCACCGCCATCTGTACCGCCTCATTCAAAGGGTACGTTTTGCGGTATTGCCGTATCAGGTCCACGTACTGCATGTACTGGAACAGGGTGGGACAGTGTTCCAATAATTCTGTGTTATATCCCGGATTGATGTTAAACTGCGTTACCCGCAGTTGCAGGGATGGATTCTCCTCCGGGATTTCAAAAGAATCCGACAGATATAACTCCACCCGTTCCGGCTGCTTCTCTGTTCCGTTGTAGAACACGATGAAACGCGGAGTGGGCAGTTTAACAAGTTTCCGGGAATATAGGTTTTCATCAACGATCAGCTTTTCAAACTGGCTGCAGACATACATCAGGTCCCGCAACGGCATGTTGGGATTGACGGTGGACTGATGTTCGTAAAGTTGGATCCGCATATCCAGCAGACAGGAAACGTCGTTTTTCATACTCATATAAACGGCATTTTCCAGCGTCACCACTTCAAGATCTTCCGGATCTGTATGATGGGAATTATTCACCGCATTGTACAGTTCCAGCAGTTTGTCCTTGTCCTTGAAAAGTAATCGAAACACAGTATCTTTGTACTGTTTTACAACGTAAGTTTGATCATCCATATGATGTCCTCCTTCTTTCGTGATGGCAGGAGGACCTGTTTTGGAACCGCCTGCTTTTGTTGATAATGATTGGATTAAAAGCATAGACTGTTCCTGAATATCTGAATAAAAGACAGCACTGGAAAAGTGCCAATAGAATCGTAACTTAAAGATAAAATCAGTACGAAGATATATGCTTTGAACAGATTGTAGCATGGGAAAAAAGAAAACACAAGCATCAATTTGACGTAACTCTGGTACTTTTATCGAAAAAAATTACGTCAAACTTTTCATACAATGTTCCAGTACCTTCTGTATTTCCTCTGTTCGTCCATAATAATAGATCCTGCCGTTTTCCCGCTCCATTCGGACAAGTCCGGCCTCCACAAGGGCGGACATGTGGTGGGAGATGGTGGCGGTGGTAAGGCCGAATTCCTTGGCTAGTTGTGCACCGTAGGCTGGTTTATCTTTGATAAAGTTCAAAATATCATATTTGCTTTTATCGGAAAGCAGCTTTAAAACCCGCAGGGCATAGTCGTCCATCCCTGTGTCTTTTTCCCCGGGGATACGGGTGTCAATACGAAACTCATCATGAAACAGGATTCCCAGTTTAGCAAGATATGGAGTTGTGAATTGACCATCTTTTGAGGTGTTGGCTCCCAAAGAAAAGGCATGGGGAAAGATCAGGGCAGGCTGCAGGGTAATGCCTAGGGGGTTTTCGTCCAATTGCATCAGCTCATTGTCAGTCAGATACTCCAGGAAGCTGTGATTTTCAAGATAGGAATCCCAGTAGCTCTGAAAAGAAAGTAATGCCCGGGCAATTTCTTTTTCATATCCCATAAGGAGTTTCTGTGCCCTTGTCAGCAGAAGCTGAACCTTTTCCCGGTGAGGAGCAGGATCCAGAAAAACCTGCTGAAGATGAACTTTTTCCGGATCGGAGATATCCAGTGCCAGGATAGAGCGACAAATGTCTGCCGGGTCGTTAGAGATATCATTTTCGTATCCATCGGAAATTTTTCCTAAATAGCAGTTGATCCGGTGACTGAAACGATGATTGTATTCTTCAGTTGAAAGGGTTGCCGTTGCCTGAAACAGGGTAGCGGCGTCCGGATAGGTTTCCCAGTATTCGTCCCACAAAGTGATCAGATCAGCTACGCATTCATTGCTGTGGATTTTATCGGATGAAAAGTAAAAATCAAGATCCTCTTTTTCATTCTGAAATTCTTTCCTGGCTTCAGATTCAATCTGTGTGAGCAAGGAAAAAAGTGCCCGGTTCTCCGCTGTATTGAGCGTAGGACAGGACAGCAGGGAGTTTCTTATGGCTTCCTGATCTTCTTTTCCGGCAAGATCCCTAAGTAATTGAACACCTTCCCATAGATAATCGACCTGATGAGAGCATTGTTGTTTCATGATGGTTCCCTCTTCTTTCTACTGTAAATGTATGCACTTGATCGCTGCTTTCTTCAATGCACCGCATACATAAAGTATAGCACACAGAAATTCCCCAAGCATAGCCAGGAATACAGCTGCCTGTTTAATAAATCTATGGATGCTCCATTGGATCGTGTGGTTCATGGAAAGACCTCCCGTTTGAAAGTTAGATTGTTGCAAAATACAATGCTAGATAAATATCTAATGTATTTGAATTATAACGTGGTGATAGATGGATGTCAAGATATAAATTAGATGAATATCTAATAGTTGATTTATGAGGAATTAAAATTTATAAAGTAGATTCTCAGAACGTCTGTTCTTGAACGCGGTGAAGAAATATGATAATATGATACAGAAATGATTTCAAGTGTACATTGCATAGATAGGTGGAAAGTTAAGGAAAATAATTTAAAAAAGGAAGGTGCCATTATGGAAAGTATGAAGGACTACGAAAAAGAGTTAGAGCGTTCATTTCGAAAAATCCATGTGGGAGATATTATTTCAGGAGTGGTGATCGGTGTAAATGAAGAGGAAGTGATCCTGGATCTGAATTACTACACCCAGGGTGTGATCAAAGCCGAAAATCTGAGTAATGATCCTGATTTTTCTATTCTTACGGATGTTCAGGTCGGAGACGAAGTGGAGGCAACGGTGGTCCGACTTGACGACGGTAACGGAAACATGGAATTATCCAAAAAGGAAGCCAACGATATATTGGCATGGGATAAGCTTTCTGAGATGATGGAGGCACAAAAGGTTGTCAAAGTAAGGATCAAAGAGAGCGTCAATGCGGGAGTAGTTACTTATTTAGAAGGGATCAGAGCCTTCATTCCGGCATCTCAGATTTGTGCTGATTATGTGGAGGATACCTCTTCCTGGGTAGGGAAAGACATCGATGTAAAGATAATCACTGTGGATAGAGATAAGGAGAAACTTGTTTTATCAGGAAAAGTTGTTGCAAGAGAAAAACAGGAGGAAGAAAGAAACCACAAAATTTCCATGCTGGTACCGGGAAGCATTGTGGAAGGTGTTGTGGAGTCCATTAAGCCATATGGAGCATTTGTTAGTTTGGGAAATGGTCTAAATGGTCTGGTCCATATTTCCCAGATTTGTCAGAAGAGGATTTCTTCTCCGAATGAGGTACTGAAAGAAGGGCAAAAGGTGAAGGCCAAAATCTTAAATACCAACGATCATAAGATCAGTCTTAGTATGAAAGCTCTGGAAGAAGAAATGGTAGACACAGAGGATGCTGGGGAAGTGGAAGAATATATCTCTGAGGAGAGTGCATCCACAAGTCTTGGCAGCTTATTATCTAATTTAAAACTATCATAAAGATGATAAATGATTGCTGAAACCGCGCGCAGTATGTGCGCGGTTTTTTTGCTGCGTAAATATAGGATCAACAAATCATTACAATTCGTATAAAATCATTCATTTCGGAAAACACTACTAAAAACAATTGAAAAATCGAGGGAGATGTTATGCGAAGAAAATGGTATCGCATCAGCCTCATCCTTTTTCTGGTGGTGATCTTACTGGGCAGCTTCTGGTATATCCGCTCCCAGGATAAAACCGCCCGGATGTCGGAGGGCACTCTGGTCATGGCACAGTAAAAGGAGGACGTATGAGCGAGGAAAAGGAAAAAAGAAAAAAAGAACCCACGGTGTATCTGTGCTTAGAGCGTAACAGTATCGTGCACAGTCCCCAGGTTAAGCTAAGTGATATTGCCACGGTGTTGTGCTCTGATAAGGTGCTGCAACGCAAGGTGGGACAGCTTACGGTATTAAACATGCAGGAGTATGCAAATCCGGTGCAGGTCATATCCGTTATGAAGATCATGGAGGACATCCAGAAGGAATTTGGCGATGTTCCCCTCCATAGCATTGGGGAGACGGACGGTGTGGTGGAACTGGAGTTTAAAAAGGAAAACAAAACCTTCCAGTACATCAAAACCGTTTTCATCTGCCTGGTGTTGTTTTTCGGGTCCGCTTTTACCATCATGTCTTTTCACGGAGATATCGGGATCCAGGATATGTTTGGCAGACTCTACTGGCAGATGACAGGAGAAAACGGCGGGCCGGTGACAGTGCTGGAAGTAAGCTACAGCATCGGTATTTTTATTGGTGTCATGGTATTTTTCAATCATTTAGGAAAGAAAAAAGTCACCAGCGATCCAACGCCAATCCAGGTCCAGATGCGGGAGTATGAGAAAACCGTGGACGAGACCTTTATTGAAAATACAGGACGAAAGGGAAGTAAGATCGATGTCAGCTAGGATATTATTGGGAGTGATCGGACTGTGTTCCGGGGTTGCGGTAGCCGTTGCAGTTACCTCCTTCGCTGCGGCTGTGGGTGTGTATCCGAGACTGACTGCCAGAAGTCATGGGGCCAAGCATATGTTGGCCCTGGAAACAGTGGTACAGGTGGGCATTTTTGCAGGTGCCCTCCTGACCCTGTTTGATATCAAACTGCCCTGGTCCTATTTCCTGCTTCCCCTGTGGGGATTTTTCATGGGAAATTATGTGGGGTGTCTCATCATGGCACTGGCGGAAGTGCTGGAAGCCTTTCCAATCATGTTCCGCAGGCTTCATATCAAGGAGGGATTGCCATGGCTGATCACGGCGGTGGCACTGGGAAAAGCCTGCGGAAGCATGTATTATTTCGCTATGATGATGTGGAAAAGTTAGGCCGCCGCATAGATATGCCGGATACGGCAACGCCATGGCGGCATCATAAGTTAAGGAGAACAACATTATGAATGAACAACGTAGAAATGAGATCTATGGAGAAAAAGTAAAACAGGCTACTCCCACCCATAACCTTTGGTGTAATATGGCCAAGGCTTTTCTGGTGGGAGGGATCATCTGTGATATCGGGCAGCTCATTTTAAATCTTTTACAGCAATATGGAGTATCGGAGAAGGATGCCTACAGTTGGACCGGTGTGATCTTAGTATTTGTCAGCGTGATCCTCACAGGCTGCAACATATATCCTTCTTTTGCTGCGTTTGGCGGGGCGGGAGCACTGGTGCCCATTACGGGATTCGCCAATGGCGTGGCCGCTTCTGCCATCGAGTATAAGAAGGAAGGCCAGGTATTCGGAATCGGTGCCAAGATCTTCACCATTGCAGGTCCGGTGATCTTATACGGTATTGTGACCAGCTGGGCGCTGGGTATGATCTACTGGTGTCTAAAGTGTCTGAACATTGTTTAAAAGCGGCTTGCAGGAGATGCGTGTAACTTACATTATCTCTTGATTTTTTCTTTCATTGTGTTATACTGTGGTTTGGCTGACAAGACATCTGACAACACAAGTGTTGCGTCTGTCGTGATAATACCGGGACCGGACAAGTGGCTGCCACTGCAAGCCGGAACCGGGAAGCAGAAAGGAACACAGTATGGATAAGGTAAAGGAGTTTTTAAAACGTAAAGACATTGAGATCTCCGTGAAACGGTATCTCATCGATGCATTGGGGGCTATGGCACAGGGATTGTTTGCATCCTTGCTCATTGGAACCATTATCGGAACCATTGGAACCCAGGCAGGGATTGAAATCCTGGTAACAGTAGGAAATTATGCAAAAGCAGCAACAGGACCGGCTATGGCCATTGCCATCGGCTATGCGCTGCATGCATCACCACTGGTTTTATTTTCACTGGCAGCAGTAGGTGCGGCAGCCAATGAGCTGGGAGGAGCAGGCGGCCCGCTGGCAGTTCTGGTGATCACCATTTTTGCGGCAGAGTTTGGTAAAGCTGTTTCCAAAGAGACGAAGATCGATATTATTGTAACACCCTTTGTGACGATTTTTGTAGGCGTGGTTCTTTCCATGTGGTGGGCACCGGCTATCGGAGCGGCTGCCAGTGCACTGGGCAAAACCATTATGTGGGCAACAGAGCTGCAGCCCTTCTTCATGGGAATCCTGGTTTCCGTTATTGTGGGAATTGCCCTGACATTGCCGATCAGCAGTGCGGCAATCTGCGCGGCGCTGGGACTTACCGGACTGGCAGGCGGAGCGGCTTTGGCAGGATGCTGTGCCCAGATGGTGGGTTTTGCGGTGATGAGCTTTAAAGAAAATAAGTGGGGAGGACTGTTTGCCCAGGGCATCGGAACCAGTATGCTGCAGATGGGTAATATCGTAAAGAATCCTAAAATCTGGATCCCGCCAATTTTAGCATCTGCGATCACGGGACCACTGGCTACCTGTGTATTTCATATGCAGATGAACGGCGCGGCCGTATCTTCCGGTATGGGAACCTGTGGACTGGTGGGACAGATCGGAGTATATACCGGATGGATCGCCGATATTGAGGCTGGCACCAAGGCGGCTATTACAGGAATGGACTGGCTGGGGATGATACTGATCTGCTTTATCCTTCCAGGAGTTTTGACCTGGCTATTTGGTCTTTTCTTCCGAAAGACGGGATGGATTAAGGAAAATGACCTGAAACTGGATTTGTAGGGACAATTAAAAATATTTAATGGAAAAGTTCAAAAAATTCCATGGCACAGATTTAACAAATGCCGTGGACAATTGCTCGCAAAAGAGGTAAAATAATACCCAAATACGCCGCCAGGCGTTGGATTCGTTAATAATTATTTTTTTATCTTATAGGAGGGCAATCAATGAAAGAACTTGATCTGAGCAGATATGGTATCAAAGACACCACAGAGATCGTACATAATCCTTCTTACGAGTTGTTATTCGAAGAAGAGACCAAAGAGGGTCTGACCGGCTATGAAGTCGGACAGGTCAGCGAACTGGGCGCCGTGAACGTTATGACAGGTATTTACACCGGACGTTCCCCAAAAGACAAATTCATTGTTATGGACGAGAATTCCAAAGACACCGTTTGGTGGACCAGTGAAGAATATCCAAATGACAACCATCCTGCATCGGAACAGACCTGGAAAGCGGTAAAAGAGATTGCTTTGAAGGAGTTGTCCAATAAGAGACTGTTTGTAGTGGATGCTTTCTGCGGAGCCAATGAGGATACCCGCATGGCTGTGCGTTTCATCGTTGAAGTTGCATGGCAGGCACATTTTATCAAAAATATGTTCATCCAGCCATCTGATGAAGAACTGGCAAATTTTGAGCCGGATTTTGTTGTTTACAACGCTTCCAAGGCTAAAGTGGAAAACTATAAAGAACTGGGATTAAATTCCGAAACCGCAGTAGTATTCAATATCACCAGCAGAGAGCAGGTGATCATCAATACCTGGTACGGCGGTGAAATGAAGAAGGGTATGTTCTCCATGATGAACTACTACCTGCCGCTTCAGGGCATTGCTTCCATGCACTGCTCCGCAAACACCGATATGAACGGCGAAAACACCGCTATTTTCTTCGGATTGTCCGGAACCGGAAAGACCACGCTTTCCACAGATCCAAAGAGACTTCTTATCGGTGATGATGAGCATGGCTGGGATGATCACGGAGTGTTTAACTTCGAAGGCGGATGCTATGCAAAGGTTATCAACCTGGATAAAGAATCTGAGCCGGATATCTACAATGCTATTAAACGTAACGCGCTGTTGGAGAATGTAACCTTAGATGAAAACGGAAAGATCGATTTTGCAGATAAGAGCGTAACAGAAAATACCCGTGTATCTTATCCGATCGGACATATTGAGAACATTGTCCGCCCGGTATCTTCCGCACCGGCTGCAAAGAATGTGATCTTCCTTTCCGCAGATGCGTTTGGAGTGCTTCCTCCGGTATCTATTTTAACACCGGAGCAGACCCAGTACTACTTCCTGTCCGGATTTACTGCAAAATTAGCAGGAACCGAGCGCGGGATCACGGAACCCACACCAACCTTCTCCGCATGTTTCGGACAGGCCTTCTTAGAGCTGCATCCGACGAAGTATGCAGAGGAACTGGTGAAGAAGATGGAAAAGAGCGGGGCAAAGGCTTATCTGGTAAATACCGGATGGAACGGAACCGGAAAACGTATCTCCATCAAAGATACCAGAGGTATCATTGATGCCATCTTAAACGGTGACATCAACAAGGTGCCAACCAAGCAGCTTCCGATCTTTAATTTTGAGATCCCAACGGAGCTTCCGGGAGTGGATACAGGTATTCTGGATCCGAGGGACACTTACCAGAATGCTTCGGAATGGGAGACCAAGGCGAATGACCTGGCTGACCGGTTCATCAAGAACTTCAGCAAGTATCAGGGAAATGACGCAGGAAAGGCACTGGTTGCTGCCGGACCACAGAAATAAGAATGATGAGTATTGCCCCTTGCAGTGCATCCTGCAAGGGGTTTTTACACCGAAGGAGAGAGCATGGAAGGTCAGGAAAGAAGAGAGCAGATCGTGCGACTGCTGAATAACCGCACGACACCGGTCTCCGGAACGGAACTGGCAAAAAGCTTTGGAGTAAGCAGGCAGGTGATCGTGCAGGATGTAGCCCTGTTACGAGCTACTAACAAAAATATTTTGAGTACCAATAAAGGATATGTGCTTTACAAACCGGAACAGGAAATAAGTAAGGCAAAACGGATTTTCCGTGTGAACCACAGTGCCGATCAGATGGAAGATGAACTAAATACCATGGTGGACTATGGCGGAAAGGTATTGGATGTGGTGGTGGAGCACGATATCTATGGTCTGATCACCGTGGACCTTATCTTAAAAAGCCGGGGAGATGTAGATGAGTTCATTGACCGTATCCGAAACAGCAAAAGCCGGCCCTTAAGTATTTTAACGGGAGGACAGCACTGGCATACTGTGGAAGCGGATTCGGAGGCTGTGCTTGATAAGATCCAGGAAAAACTTAGTGAGAAAGGATATCTATGACAAAGAAATTATACAATAGTCAGCCCTATGAGAAACAGTTTCACGGGGTTGTAACGCAAGTACGGGAAAAAGAAGGTGTTTGGGAGGTGGCCCTTGACCAGACTCTGTTTTTCCCGGAAGAGGGAGGACAGGTTTGTGATCTGGGAACCCTGAACGGCGAAGAAGTGATAGATGTACAGATCGAACAGGATGTACTCTGGCATAGAATGAAAGGGGAGTGTACCCTGAAGGCAGGACAGGAAGTAACCGGAACCATTGATTTTGCCCGGCGCTACGACCTCATGCAGCAGCATACCGGTGAGCATATCCTGTCCGGCACCATTTACCGGAATTTTGGCTATGCCAATGTGGGATTTCACTGCTCCACCGATATCGTTACCGTGGATGTGGGAGGACCGCTAACGGAGGAAGAGATCCTTCGAATGGAAAAAGAGGCCAATGAAGCAGTACAGAGAAATGCCGCCATCGTGGTAAGCTACCCCACAACGGAAGAACAGAAAGAGCTGACTTATCGGAGTAAGAAAGAGATCGAAGGAGAACTTCGTATCGTGACCATAGAAGGTATTGATTGCTGTGCCTGCTGCGCACCTCATGTACAGCGTACCGGTGAAGTGGGCAGCATTCAGATCGTAAACTGGGAAAATTATAAAGGCGGCGTGCGACTGGAGATCAAATGCGGTATGCGGGCCCTCAAGGATGCTTCCGGAAAACGTGCGGTGTTAAAGCAGTTAAATAAGCAGTTGTCATCCAAAACGGAGGAACTTCCGTCTGCGGTGGAGCGCCTGCTAAATGAAAACCTGCAGTTGAAGGGAGAACTGGCCCGGTTGCAGGAACAACTTCTTGACGTGAAAGCCAACGAGATCCCGGAGCAGGAGCGGATCATTCTGGTGGAAGAGGGGCTGGAAGGAGCGAATCACAGAAAATTTGTGAATCTTTTAATGGCAAAAGCTTCCTTGCTGACTGCGGTTTTAGTTCCGGCAGGGGAAAATGGCTTCCGCTATATCATCGCCAGCGATCAGTTGGATCTGAAAGCACTGCAGGAACAGTTAAAATTGCAGTTTGAAGCAAAGGGCGGCGGAAAAGCGCCTATGATCCAGGGTACATTATATGGTGAGCAGGAAGAGATCCTGAAGTTTTTGCGGTGCTGTGAATAGAAAAGGACCGGCGGGGACATTCTACTTTTAAGCATGGACAGTAGTTTCATCTTAAAAGGAGAAAAAAATGAATCAGTATATTGGAAAGCAAAGCATCCGGTTTCAGAAGCCGCCTTATCTTACTGCATGGGCTTCCGTGGTGGGAAAAAAGGAAGGCGAAGGTCCTTTAGGAAAAGCGTTTGATCTGGTGGAAGAAGATGATTATTTCGGAGCTGATACCTGGGAAGCGGCAGAGAGTGAATTGCAAAAACGCGCCCTTGAAAAGCTGCTTCAGAAAAGTGATATCCCGGTAGAACAAGTCCGTTATCTGTTTGCAGGAGACCTGTTAGGACAGGATATTGCCACCACTTTTGGTCTGATGCAATTTCAGATTCCTCTCTTTGGCGTTTACGGAGCCTGTTCTACCGCAGGGGAATCTTTAAGCCTGGCTGCCATGACGGTGGCAGCAGGATACGCGCCACAGGTCGCAGCTCTTACCAGCAGCCATTTTGCAGCAGCGGAGCGGCAATTTCGCTATCCATTAGAATACGCAGGGCAACGTCCCCTTTCGGCTACCTGGACTGTCACCGGCTCGGGAGCCTTCCTGGTGTCGGAGCAACCGGGGTCGGTGAAGATCACCGGGATCACCACAGGCAAAGTGGTGGACTATGGTGTGAAAGATTCCATGAACATGGGAGCGGCCATGGCACCGGCAGCAGCCGATCTGATCTTTCAGAGTATGAAAGACTTTGGGCTTACCCCCGGGGACTACGACAAGATCGTGACCGGAGATCTGGGAGAAGTGGGACAAAGTCTCCTCCTGGATCTATTGCGGGAGAAGGGATTGGAACTTGCCCACATTCATGAAGACTGCGGCATGAAGATTTACGACAACAAAGAACAGAAAACCGGGAGCGGAGGCAGTGGATGTGGCTGTAGTGCGGTGACACTTGCTGCCCATTATCTTCAGAAAATAAAGGATGGGGAGTACAAACGCGTGCTTTTCGTACCGACGGGGGCATTGCTTTCACCAATCAGCTTTAATGAGGGTAACAGCGTTCCGGGCATTGCCCACGGAGTGCTTCTTGAATCTGCCGGATAAGTATGATAGACTTACCTTAACTGTTTGGATGTAAACAGAAATAACAGTGTAAGGGGAGGTATTATGCAGGAGATTTTACGGGTAGAAGAGATTACAAAAACCTTTAAACTTTCCGCTAAGCAGATGAAGCTGGAAAAGACCAATAGCCGGAAAAAAGTGGCTGTGGATCATTTAAGCTTCTCTGCTTACGAGGGAGAGATCTTTGGATTACTTGGTCCTAACGGAGCGGGAAAAACAACGACTTTGCGTATCATTGCCACACTGATCAAAGCAGACGAAGGAGAGGCATTGGTGGATGGCAGCAGCGTAACAAAAGATCCGTTTGCAGTTCGTAATAAGATCGGTTTTTTGACCAGTGAACTGAAACTGGAGGATTATTTTACGCCAAATTATCTGTTTGATTATTTTGCCACCCTTCATGGCGTGGATAAAGAGACCTGCAAGGAGAGGAAACAAAAGCTGTTTGACCGGTTTGGTATCAGTGAGTTTGCGGAAGTGAAGGTGTCCAACCTGTCCACCGGAATGAAGCAGAAAGTTTCTCTTGTGGTTTCCATTGCCCACGATCCCAAGGTGATCATCTTTGATGAACCCACCAATGGACTGGATGTGATCACCGCCAGAGTGGTAACGGACTTTTTGCAGGATTTAAGAGCAGAAGGAAAGAGTATCATTCTGTCCACCCATATTTTTGAACTGGTGGAAAAGCTCTGTGACCGGGTAGGCATTATCATTGAGGGAAAAATGATCTGCTGTGACAGTCTGGAGGCTGTAAAGAATGGGTTAAGCCTGGAGGATCGTTTTTTTGAAATCTATAAAGAAACGGCAGGTGAACCGGTATGAGAAGTGAAGTAATGACCATTATCAAAAAAGAGTTCAAGCGTTTTTTTGGAGATCGTCGTTTGTGGTTTTCCACCATTATCCTGCCGGGACTTCTGATCTATGTATTATACAGTATTATGGGAGATATGATGCAGGATGCGTTCACGCCGGATGAGGACTATGAGCCGGTGATCTATGTATGCAATGCTCCACAGTCGGCTGAAACGATTCTAAATTCGCTGGACTATACATATATTGACCTAGAACTTAATGAGGTTGAGAATGTTAAACAAAAGATTGAAGACCAGGATGTGGATGCGTTGCTGGTTTTCCCGGATGATTTCGATGAAGAAGTAATGGCTTATGATGCCATAGCTGCAGGAAGTCCGGCACCTGAGATTGCGTATTACTACAATTCTGCATCCACCGAGTCCGAGGCATTGTATCAGACACTTACGGAGGTATTTAATGCCTACGAAAGTACCATGACCAATAAATTTGACATCAACCGGGAAACGGATGTGAAGTACGATCTTGCAACGGAGGCGGACGCTACGGCCCAGTTGTTTTCCATGTTGGTGCCAATGCTCCTTGTGATGATGCTCATGAGCGGCTGTATGTCCGTGGCACCGGATGCCATTGCAGGAGAGAAGGAAAGAGGAACCATGGCAACGTTGCTGGTGACTCCGGTAAAACGAAGCAGTATTGCTCTGGGAAAAGTGATCAGCCTTGCGGTGTTTGCACTGCTTAGCGGTTTGTCCAGTACATTGGGCGTACTGCTATCCCTGCCAAAGCTTATGGGAGGAGAAGACATGGGAGTATCTGCCATGGTGTATACCACATCGGATTATGTGGCACTGGCAGTTACAGTGCTGGCAGCGGTATTGTCCATCATTTGCATTTTTGCATTGATCTCCACGTTTGCCAAATCCGTGAAGGAAGCAGGAAGCTTATCTTCTCCGGTGATGATCCTGGGTATTGTGCTGGCGGTAACTTCTTCTATGGGAGGCACGCAGCCACCGCTTTACCGGTTCTTCATCCCGGTTTATAACAGCGTTCTGATGTTCACCAGGATCTTTTCCATGGATTATACAGGAACCCAGCTTGGGGCAACCATGGCAGGCAATCTGATTTTCGTAGCGGTTTGCGTGTTTGCCATGACAAGAATGTTTAACAGTGAAAAAGTAATGTTTTCAAGATAAGGAGGACAGTATATGCACACATTTCAGGATGTACCTGTAGATATGATCGAGATTGACCCATTTGTCAGTATCGGGACAGAATGGGCGCTGCTTATGGCAGAAAAAGACGGGAAAGCCAACGGCATGACCATTTCCTGGGGAGGCATGGGTGTCATGTGGGGCAAAAACGTGGCCTTTGTATTCGTGCGGGACAGCCGCTATACCAAAGAATTTATTGACGGATCCGATACGTTCTCCGTGAACTTTTTCGGCGGAAAAGAAAAAAATGCATTAAAGTATTTCGGAGCTGTATCGGGACGTACCGAGGATAAATTCGCAGCCACGGATTTCCATGTGAACCACTACAAAGACATTGGATTTGTGGATGAAAGCAGCTTTGTCATGGTATGCAGGAAATTATCTGCCACGAAGATCAACAAAGAAGACTTTATTGATGCGGGGATAGATGAAACCTGGTACAAGGATCAGGATTATCATACCATGTACATTGGCGAGATCGTGGAATTTCTTGCAAGATAAGAGAATAGAATCAAAAAGATCGCAGAAACTAACAGGGAACCTTTCGTTCCCTGTTTTTTTGCTTTATAGGAAATTCCTCCGGAATTTCTATAAAGCAAAAATGCTTCGCGAGAATGCGCACCTCGCGGAAAGGAAACTTATGCTTCGCATACCGCTCGGGCGCGAAAGAGTCGCAAACGACTCTTTGTTCTATGGACTGAGCTGTTGCAGAACACATTCACGGTCTCTTTGGACAGGAGGCAGTA
>JBJEKY010000054.1:0-3327 GCA_051878875.1 Lachnospiraceae bacterium
TCTTTCACAAGTTCACTCACAAAATCAAATGCCTCTTTATGACCGACTGCCTCCATGTGGTCCTTTAACGGTTTCCGGTCAATTGTAAGGCCCCGGAGTACCAAGTCTGTTTCTCTCAGGGTAAGGGTATTTCCTTCGATAGCGTTAGAGTTGTATGTGTATTCCACGACAAATTCTTCGTTAAGCCTTGCTACTTCGCCCGCCGTCAAAGGTCTTCTGCCGTCCAGCTCAGCCTTTTTACGATCGATCTGTGCTAAAAGACTCTCCTTTGATTTGTAACGACCGTCGGCAGGTTTCTTAGCATCCACAGGTATTTTCCAACCACGGCCTTCCTGGTAAGCACCCGGAATTTTCCCTTCAGAGCAAAGAACCCGGATTCTTCTGTCAGAAATGCCCCATTTTTCAGAAGCCTGTTTTACTGTCATAAACATAGACTTTCCCTCCAATTTACCATATAGTATACCACTTTAGCGGAACAATATCAACGACATCGGAATAACACATAACGAAATAACGGAACAATACAGAATCCGGGCCTTTTAAAGCCCGGATTCTACAACCACTTTATTATATTTTATATTAACCCCAGTTGGTTCCCACACCAACCGTAATTGCCTTATCATAAATCGCCTTGGCTGCAACCAGATCCTGGGTTGCCACCCCAACGGTTTCAAAAACGATGATCTCCTCATCGTTTTCACGTCCTACCAGTTCTCCTTTGAGGGCGTTTCCAAGGTCTCCGGTGAAGTCATCTTTGGTGATGATGCCCTGCTCCAATGGGATCAGGATATCGCCGGACTCGGAAAGAACTGCCTCCTCGGAATCAAAGTAGATCTTGGATGCCCGCGGTAAAATGGCAGGATCCATCTCCTGCATATGATGCTGATAGGCACCTACACAGCTTACGGTACAGCCTTTTTTGATCTTGGTTCCGTCAAACACCGGCTTGGAAGAAGGTGTTACGGTAATCAAAAGATCCGCATCTTCAATGGCTGCATCAGAAGTTTCTACAGCCACGATCTTTGTTCCGTACGCTTTTAACTCTTCCTGCATACGTGCTGCAAAAGCCTGTGTACGCTCAAGATTTAAGTCATACACTCTTACCTCTTCCAGCTTTCTTACTGCGATCATGGCTTCCAGCTGGGTTGCTGCCTGTCCGCCGGTTCCGATGAGTGCTCCGATGCGGCATTCTTTTTTTGCCAGCACATCAAACGCTGCTCCGGAAGCCGCTCCGGTACGAAGCTGGGTTACATAAGTTCCGTCCAATACGGCTGTTACCACACCGGTTGTTCCGTCAATGAGCAGAACCTGTGCCGGAGAGGACGGGATTCCTTTGTCAATATTGTGCGGAAAAATGTTGACTACCTTTAAGGATGCGGTATCCATTTCCTCAACATAAGCCGGCATGAACAGGAAACATCCATCATGCTTCGGTGCCTGGATATTGGTCCGCAGCGGGGAGTCGCATTTTCCCTCTACTACCAGCTGAAATGCCTTTTTGTCTGCCTCAATAGCATCCTGAATGGTAAACACTTTTTTAATATCTTCTCTTGAAAGTAATAACATGTTCTTTCCCTCCAACATACATTTTTATCTATGGAACTTTGCGTCAAGATTCCATGGCTGCATTGCTCCGCCTTCCTCTGCGGGGCGGCACATTTTAGCGTAAATATTAAGACATCCTTTTTCCTCTTTTAGCGGCGGGCATACCCAGTTAGCACGTCTTCTTGCAAGTTCTTCGTCGGACACCAGCAAGGAAACTTCACCGCCCGGAATATCGATGACGATCTCGTCGCCATTTTCCACCAGCGCAATATTTCCACCATCATAGGCTTCCGGAGAAACATGTCCAATAATAGCGCCAAAATTAAATCCGGAGAATCTTGCATCGGAGATCAGTCCCACACTCTTGTGAAGTCCGAGACCAATGAGGGCATCAATGCTGAGCATCAGCTCCTTCATACCCGGAGCTCCTTTGCATCCCTCGTAGCGGATCACAATAATATCTCCCGGGACGATCTCTCCGGCCTGGATCGCTTCAAACGCTGCCCGGTCGCCGTCAAATACTTTGGCCTTGCCCTTCATGTATTTTACTTCTTCGTATACCGCTGTTGGTCTGACGATGGCACCATTTGGAGACAGGTTACCACGCAAAATCTTCAGACCAGGCTCATGGAACAGCGGACGTTCCAGAGAGTGGATCACTTTGTTTTCCTGAGGGGTCACTTTTTCAAGCATCTGTCCCCAAGTGGTTCCGTACATGCTTGGAACGTTAGTGAATAGCTTACTTTCCAGCATCTTCATCACGTTCATGACACCGCCTGCATAGTGGAAATCCACCACCGTATAAGGACCGCTTGGCACCACTGCATTGATGCATGGGATTTCCTTTGCATAGTGTTCAAAATCTTCCAGGGTTAATTTAATTCCCAGTTCATATCCATAGGATAAAAGGTGCAGCACCGCATTAGTGGAACCTGCTACTGCCATATCAAACATAATGGCATTACAAAGAGTCTCTTTAGTGATGAGATCCGATGGTTTCCGGCCTGCTTTTGCCATTTCTACAATATACTTTCCGGCCTCTCTGGCTTTTCGAAGTTTGGCATTATCCGATGCAGGAATGGTGGAGGTTCCGGGAAGTACCAGATTTAATACTTCACCCAGCATCTGCATGGTATTGGCGGTTCCCATGGACGGACATGCACCGAAGGAAGGACATACATTGTCTTCCATTTCCATCAGTTCTTCTTCCGTGGATCCGGAGAAACGGGCTGCATCCAGATCAGCTTCTACCACGGTTTTGCCGCAGTACTGTCCTGGCTGCATAGAACCACCGGTAACCACCATGGCAGGAATATCAAGTCGCATAGCTGCCAGATAGCAGCCTGCAATGATGTTATCGCAGGAGGCGATCATGGCAAGACCGTCAAAATTATGTACACGGGTTACGAACTCCACAGACATGGCTACAATGTCCCGTCCCACCTGCTCGTATTTTAACTCTTCCGCACCGTTGGCAATGTTACCACAGGTTGCCGGGATTCCGAATTCCACCGGCACTCCTCCGGCTGCCCAGATTCCCTGTTTTACTGCCTCCGCGATCTGTCTTAAGTGTGCAGATCCCGGTGATCCTTCCATGAATGAATTGGGCACTCCGATATGGGGTTTATGACGGATATCCTTATCCGAATACCCTGCTGCCTTCATCATGACCCGTCTGTGGGCTGCTTCTGCGCCGTTCCAAAATTCTGTGCTCATGCAATGTTTCCTCCTCTTTTTTTCGTATTCCCCCAGCCATGTCTCTCATGGCTTTGATAGTTTTTT
>JBJEKY010000055.1:0-3298 GCA_051878875.1 Lachnospiraceae bacterium
AAGCGCAGCGAAATGCGAATGGCACCGCTCATGCTTCATTTTGAATAGTTCAAGCAGTAATATTTTTGCGTAATTTAGAATTTATCTAATTAGGTGTCAAAATTTTACCGCTTGATCCTCCGGTTTCCCTTGTCTAAGCCGTAAATTTCGAATGTGTTTATTCATCAGCCACAAAAAATTACCGCCTATTTTCATCAAAATAAATTACAAGAGGTAACTGTATTCTCTCATATTCCGCCGCCCAGAGTTTTCGGGGCATAGATGTGAAAAAAGTCAATTATCATCCCTCACTCCAAGTAGTAACTCGGTCAATTCCGATTTGTCTTCGCAAAAACATCCTCCTACCCGGTTTTAAAAATAGATGCGTTCACAGTCAGGATGTTCACCACCCCATCCTGCCTGTGGCATTGTGCGAATTTTCCACATGTCTTCTTCTGAGATCATAATATCATCTAAAATCATGTTTTCTTTCATTCTTTCATATTTTGCAGACTTTGGAAGAACAATGATTCCCTCTTGATGCAAAAAAACAAGGCAAAGATGCGGAATGCTCGTATTATATTTAGCAGCCAGTGACTTTAATATCACATTTTCACTTAATCTCCCACGACCAATAGGGCTCCAGGCTTCTAACGTAATTCCACGTTCTTTGCAAAATGCGCATGCATAAGCTTGCATATATCCAGGGTGAAGCTCAAGTTGATTTATAGCCGGGACCACATCGGTATTCTCCAAAAGGTTTTGTAAATGATGTGGGAGAAAGTTAGAAACACCTATGGATCTGATTTTCCCATTCTTTTGCAACTCCTCTAACGCTTTCCAACTTTCAATATCTAAATGCTTCCACTCATCAAAATCCGATTTTCCATAATCCGGCCTTGGCCAATGAAGTAAATAAAGATCAATATAATCAGTGCCCAAACGCTTTAATGTATGATCTAATTCTGATTTTGCATTATCATATCCAAGCATATTTCTATCAAGTTTTGAAGTAATAAAGAAATCTTGTCGCGGAATACCACTTTCCTTTATCGCTCTGGCAACGTCTTCTTCATTTTCGTAAACTTTCGCTGTGTCTAACAAGCGATAGCCAGCCCTTATAGCATCAAGTAGAACTTTATAACCAGATCCATCTGTAGCTTTATATGTGCCAAAACCCACATCCGGAATCTTATTTCCATCATTTAAAACAATCTCTCTCATTGTAATTCTCCTAATCATTTTCTTCCTTAACCTGCGCGTTTCCTATAGTCTCCCCCCCACACCTCAAGCAATCGCTCCATGGAAAAAGCGGCATTGGCAGGGCTTGTTGACGGAAGTTTTATGATCTCTCTTTTACAATCCGGATAGCAGTAGCGCATATATAATTCATAGGCCTTACCGCCATTGGCATAGATCTGTTTGATGGATGCGTGTTCAAGAATAACTCGCATATCATTAGGAACCACATTTTTGATGGAGCTGTCACTGGAACCTATGATGTCGCATTTTGCAATGACATCCCAGACTGCGATCTTATGATCACACAAAAGCTGCTTTTTTTCCTCAATCGTATCCGGAACTTCTGCATGGCAAAGCCCTGCGATCAGCTTCCAGAAACGATTCTGCGGGTGCCCGTAATAAAAATTATTCTCCCTGGACTTCACAGAAGGAAGAGACCCCAGAATCAGGATCTCGGACTGTGCATTGAATACCGGTTCAAAACTATGTTCAATTGTCTGATATCCTGAATCGTTTTTCATCAATGACAATTCCTCACTTTTTACTTTTTCTGCATCTCCCATGCATTCGCATACATATCCGTCCCAGGCTGGCCTTTTTCCATCGCTTCCAGTTCTTCAAGGCACACCAAAACCGCCAGCTTGATGAACTCATCTGCCATGGCAGTCGTAAAAAAGAATGGTTCTTCCTCAACCTTCAAATCTTTCTTCAAGCCATAATTCTTGATCACATAGAAATTGCTAAGGGCATAATCCCGATGAAGCCTGTCAACATCCCGAAAAATTACCTACTTGTTTTTCCAATTCTTGCCACTATTGTCCTAATGCCAATCGTGAAAAATGAAATAATCCCGCAAAATACAAAGGTACATCCGACTGGAATGAGAAAAAAATTTTCGTGCAAAAAGCCTTCTGCATCAATGTACTCCACGGATAGTCCTTTGATCACGAAACACATAATACCCATAAGAAGCAATACCGCTCCAACCACGGTTGATATCATGTTGTACTTTGCCCTTCGTGTTTCACTTGCGTCCTTAATTACTTTCTCTGTCATGTTGTTCATATGATTCTCTCCTTTGATTAAAATATCCAGAGAGATATGAAATACATCAGAAATGAGAATAAGCATTCCGATATCAGGCAGGTTTTTATTGTTTTCCCAATTGGAAATTGCCTGTCTGGTCACATTCAGTCTTTCTGCAAATTGTTCCTGCGTTAATCCTTCCTTCTGTCGTATTCGTTTAATCTCTTCTCCGAAGTTCATGTATTTCACCTCCCTGTCGCAATCAAAGTTTATGTTCCGGAACCTGTTTTTACAAGAAAGCAACCCTTGCACTCCCGCAGATCCGGGGAAAGCAACGCTTGCATCCCAGGAATCAAAGGCTTTTTAAGCCCTCGCCAGCTTCCAAGCATTTTTTCACATAATTGTCTCCGCTTACTTATTTCCAGATCACCTCTGCCTCTTTCCGGGGCGCAGTTCTTACAAATTGTCTATTGGGATACCCTAACAGCATGCAGGCCATGATGGATTTTCCTTCAATGCCCAGCCAGCGTTTTAACTCGTCATTAGCATCGGCGATCCTTGCCAGAAATCCGTTGTATAACACTCCCAACCCCAGGGAAATTGCCATGTTTTCCATGTTCTGGGCTGCCAGTCCCGCATCCAGCATCCGTTCCGAAGTAATGAACAATACCACCGGTGCATTGCGGAATAGATAATCGTCGTTCGGATCTGCCTTTCTCCTGCGGTTAAAGGAGAAATAGGGTAAAAGCTCCCGGGCGGCGTTCCTGCCCTCCCGTTTCTCTATTTCATCAATATAATCCCAGACTTTCGCTTTTAATTGTTCCAACTCTTCCTGCACAAACACGTAACCATTGCTCTGGGTGTTTTTGGCAGTAGCTGTATAACGGCCGGCCTGAACCAGTAAGGAAAGTGTCTCTTTTTCCACTTTTTCCGGCTTATAATCCCGGATGCTGCGGCGGAACTTAATGCTGTGTAGTAGCTTCTCCGGATCCAGGGAAAAGCTTTCTTCCCGGTATTCTTCCACATCCTGCATATCGTAATCCGTGATAGT
>JBJEKY010000056.1:0-1710 GCA_051878875.1 Lachnospiraceae bacterium
TTATTCATAATCTTCCAATAAAAGTTCTAACATGGTCTGCATTCCTGCTTTCAGGGATGCAATCTCTATATATTCTTCCCGTGTATGTGTTCCCTGTCCGAGGTAAATTCCAAAACATGCTGCCGGGATTCCCTTTGACAATGGAATATTGCAGTCCGTGGAACCACTGGTAAATCCCGGGCGTTTTCCGGTATATTTTTCCAATAGATCTGCCACGTGGTCAGATAGTTCTGTCTGCGTTTTTTCCTCAACAGGACCCATACCTGGGCGCTCGCCGATTACTTTGATTGTGATCTCAGCCTCTTTGGCATTAATTGTGAAGCCATCCTCCAGGGCAAAGTTCTTTGTATCCAGGGTTTTTGCAAAGATTTTCTCGGCAATTGCCTTCATTCGGGTCAATCCTTCCTGCTCATCAGAACGGTATTCATAGCAGAAGGTTACCTGCTGGGCGATGGTGTTGACAGAAGTGCCGCCCTGAATGATACCCACGTTATAGGTGGTTTTTCCCGGCAGATCATTGGTATCTGCCTGATACAGGGCAGAGATCATGTCAGATGCGACGGCTATGGCATTTCGATTCCCAAAGTTATTATAGGAATGCCCTCCCTCGGTACGCACCGTGATCTCATAACGGCTTGATCCAACGGCACGGTTCACAACAACCGCAGTGCAGCCGTCAAATGCTATGTGGCGGGCAAGGCATTTTTCGTATCGATGATAGGCCGCCCACATTCCTTTTAAGTTTCCCAAGCCCTCTTCGCCGGAATCGGCAACATAGACGATGGGGTAGCGCGGTGTAAGCGGACGTTCTTTGCCATAGTTCTTAATGTACTTCATGGACAGGAGCATTCCTGCCAGATTGGCAGTATCATCCCCCACTCCCGGAGCCAGCAGTAGTCCCCTCTCCTCTCTCACCGGTAGGGTAGTGGTGTCCGGGAACACTACATCGGTGTGGGCGGTGTATAGACGGAGGTTCTCTGCGGCAGCCTGCCCGGCAGTGTCCGGAGCAACTTCCACGATGACATTCTTAGCTTCATCTATAACCACGGGGGCATATCCCGCTTTTTCCAGATATTCTTTTACAAAGGCCGCCCGCGCATCTTCCTGTCCACTGGGCGCAGGAATAGCGGCTATAGTTTTGATCAGTTCTACCAGTTCGGTAATGAGACTGTCGGTAACTTCAATGTGATGCATGATCTATCCTCCACAAAAACAGGGGCAAGTTTTGTTGCCCCAGAATGTTCATCTGTGAGTTCCACTCACTATCCAACCTGCATATAAGACGCATCTTCGTAGAAATCGGGCTGATCAGCCACAAACTTAACTACGTCTGCTGATTTTGCCTTTGGATTAGCATGTAAATATTTTAATAGCTCTTCTTGTCTTGACTGTTTCTTCTCTGCATAATGAAGCATTGCGGAAACAAAATCATAATAAGAATCCTCAATTCCATTTAATAAAGCTGATAGTTCATTCATATGCAATACCTCCCTACATTTCTATCCGCATAAAAATATTGTAGTTGTTATACCCGTGATTTTTCCCCTTACTTATATTAACACGATTCCTATGATTTTTCCATTGGAATTACAGGAAAGAAGCATATAGCGAGATTTTCTTCAACGCATGGATTTTTCGCTAAAAACGCATATTTAAAGCTCTCGAATCTAACAGAATAGCGAGATTTAAACGATACGAATTGATTTTCGC
>JBJEKY010000056.1:1810-7565 GCA_051878875.1 Lachnospiraceae bacterium
GAATCCACCCCTGTTTTGTTTTTGATGGGTGCGAATTCTTTCTCCCTGACGATTTCGAAGGGGAGATTGTTCTCCATCATGTGAACCATATCCAGGATCAGGGTCTCATATTTATGACCATTAGGTTCCGTTGGTTTCACTTCGTTGCCTTCACTGTCGATGCAGGGGATCTTCTTATCCACCACATGAAGGGTAAGCGGCTCCGTAAGGATCTTCTCCAGTGCATCTACACGGAATAGATAGTTAAGGATCACACCGAAATTGTATGCCGGTTCGCCTTTCTCGTCTTTGGCATTCATCAGATCTTCCGTAAGTTCATAGTACTCCACAATGGATGGCCTGCCGTCTTCCAGACAAATGGTTCCCACTTTTTCATCCGGTGCCACCTTACGGATCACCTTGGAACCGGATACATATCCGCCCTCAATGGTCGCTCCCACGAAAACAGGATCTGCCATACGCTGCAGCACGTTATCTACCGCAAACACATTTAGCCATTTGATCCCCTCTTCATGGATACACATATCCAATCCACTGTTGTATAAAGAGCCAAACCAGCCTCCGTTTCCGTTGGGAGAAGTAGCCAGCTTATCTTTGCGCTCTAAGTAGATCTTTCCTTCATAATCTGTTGCCGGTGCCATGTCCTGTTTGAAGAAATGGACAAACTCCGGTTTATAGCCAAAATATTCTTTCTCATGGAAGAAATCCATGGTTTTCTCATGATTCTTATCGCTGGTCATGACGAACAAATGAATCCAGTTACCGGCCTCATTCACCACGTCCATGAGATTCTCAATCAGACGCTGGAATATGAACACCTCTTTGGTAAGCCCGACGTCATACATACCTTTCGGATTGTCGGAACCGAGTCTGGTTCCCATACCGCCTGCCAGAAGCACTGCTGCCACCTCGCCTTTGCGGATCGCTTCTAGTCCCACCTTCCGGTACTGTTCCTCATGCTCTTTGATCTCGTCCTGTGCCAGTGCTTTTATGGGAGTAATGGTTCCTCTCGTTGCCTCCTGACTTACCGCCCGGCCGATCACAGAAAAATCCGTTGCGTTAATCTCTGCCACCAGGGCTTCCTGCTGCTCACTGCTTAGTTCATCATAGAACTTTAAAAGATGCATCTGCCCCCACTGTTTGCACTTCTCTGCGGCTTGTTCATATGTCATGTTCCATGTCCTCCGTTTATGTTAATCTATCTTTCAGCCTGCCCCCGAAGAGACTGTAACTGGCGCACTTTTTCTTCGGTCTCTGAAATCTTCAGGATATTTTCAATCCTCTTTCGTACCAGTTTCGCATCATAGGGCTTCGTAATGATCTCCAGCGCTCCTAATGACAGCGCCTCTTCCTCATTCTCACGTTCGCCGTATGCAGTAACCATGATCGTCGGAATATCCCGCAAAAAGATCATATCATTCATCTTAGCCTTTAATTCCAGACCACCCATCTTGGGCATTCTGATATCCGCGATCACCAGGCTGATATTATTGAAATGTTTTTTCAGAATATCCAGTGCTTCTTCTCCGTCGGAAGCCTCCATCACATGATATCCTTCACCGATCATCTTGCGGATGATCTCCCGATGAACTCTCTGATCGTCTACCACCAGCACGATCCTGTCATATTCCAATGTATACGGAGTAAACTCCATATCTTTTTCGTCATTTAAGCGGTTCCTGAAATCGTTCTGGCTGATGGGGCGCGAGAAGAAATATCCCTGAATACTGTCACAGCCCATGCTCGCCAAAAGCTCATACTGCGCTTTAGTCTCTACTCCCTCCGCCACAGTTTCCATCTTCAGCGCTTTTGCCATCTGTAAAATGGAAAACAGAATGTTATTGGCCCGATCCGATGTTTCCAGATCATTTACGAACTTCATATCGATCTTTAAGATATCTACGTTAAAGTCCTTTAACATATTCAAAGAGGAGTAGCCGCTTCCGAAATCATCCATCAGGATCTTGAAGCTACTGGCCTGAAAATCCTTAATGGCCTCCATCATGTATTCCGGATTGTCCTCGTAAGCGCCCTCGGTAATTTCTATCTTGATCAGTTTCGGATCAATGCCGTAGTCTGTTGTCATCTTGCGGATCTGCTGGCCGAATTCCGGTTTGTAGAAGTTGATCCTTGAGATGTTCACAGAAATCGGAACGGTCGGTAATCCCTGATCTATCTGGTTTCTCTGGAATTTGCAAACCTGTTCGCATACAAACAGATCCATCATGGAGATAAATCCGTTTTTCTCAAATAAGGGCAGGAAAATGCCGGGATTGATCATTCCCTTGGTGGGATGGTTCCAGCGTATCAATGCTTCCGCACTGATGGTTTTGCCGGTGGATGTTTCCACAATGGGCTGCAGGAATACCACAAACTGGTTGTTTCTTAAGGCACTCTCCATCTCGTTGGTCAGTTCCTGCTCATTTAATAGTGTATTCTTCAACTCTTCACTATAATAACTATAGCGTTTGATATAATTACCTTTTACCATCTGCAATGCCATGTCGGCACGGTCGCACATCAGGCCGATGGCCATCTTGGGGTCCTCTACCACGTACACTCCCATGTGCATCTGCAGCGTATAGTCAATAGGATTCCAATCGCTTTGTCCCATCAACATCTGCTCGATTTCCGGCAAGATGGACTCAAAATAACGTTTGGTGGTGACAAACAAAAAACGGTCTGCTTCCGCTCTGGTGCAAATTCCTTCCTCGCCGATGAGTTTGCGCAATCGCCTTGCCAGACTGCATAACACCAGATCACCCTTCCGGCCTCCAAACAATTCATTTACTACCTTGAACCGATCAATATTCCAAATGCAGACCACACACTGCTCATTGCCTTTATTCCAAATGAATTCATAGGCATTCTCATAAAATGTCTCCCGGTTATACAATCCGGTGAGCACATCATACTGTGCCCGGTAGCTTAACTGCTCCATGGTACGTTCTACCACATATTTGCTGTAAACGCACCGTTTGATCACATTATCCACCCGTTGACGTACTACCCTGGGGTTGTAAGGTTTGCTGATAAAATCTTCTGCTCCCAGCTCCAGCGCACGGATCTCATTTTCTGCATCCTGATATTGCGTATTCACAATAACCGCAATCTCACTAAGCTCCGAATCTTTCTTGATGGTTTCCAAAAAAGTAAGACCATTCATGACCGGCATCACAATATCGAGCAGAATAATATCTACCCGTCCTTTGCTGCGAAGGATCTTCAGGGCCTCTTCTCCGTTTTCTGCCTCTGACAGTTCGTAGTCGCATTCAAATATTCCTCTTAAAATAGATCGATTGATTGCCTCATCATCAACGATCAGCATCGTCAATTGTTTGTCCATGTTTCATCTCCACGAATCCATCCTATTTGATGTCATTATAGCTCACGGTGGAAAGAGAAACAATAATTGGAAAGTGATTTTCTCAAAATAGTCACACTTTTTTCATAATTCTTAGAAAATAAAACCACCAATGTCTTTTATTCCCCGGAGATCTGGGCTACCGCCTCGTCGATCAGCTCTGACAGTTTCTGATCTCCCACTCCCACAACGATATAGTCGCAGGTATTCATGGGGATCAGCACTTTCTTAGCAGGGCTGGTGGCTACAGCCTGTGCCATGGTTGGTGTCACCTCGCCAAGCAATGCATCCGCAGCCATGATCCCAATGGGTCCTACAACATAATCCGCAGTCCTGGCATTGACCACTACCGGATTTTCGCCGGTCGCTGCTGCCCGGGCACCGCTTTTGATCATGGATGAAGTTGCAATGCTGTTGGTGCCTACCACCACCAGCTCTTCCACGTTGTGTCCCGCTTTGATCCATTTTTCCACGAACATGCTGCCGATACGGCCACCCTGTCCGTCAATCACCATTATCCTCACTTCAGAATCCTCCTACTTGTATCTTCACGCTTCCGGCAATTCCTGATCCATACTTCCGCTCCGAAAGCCTTCCAGGTCCAGAGTCACATAGCCATAGCCCAGAGCCTTTAATTTCTCCGTGATCTGAGTTCTGTTCTCCATAATCTTCTGTTCGTCTTTCGTATCCACTTCGATTCGGGCAATTCTGTCATGCACCCGCACCCTGACATTATAAAAGCCCATTTCCCGCAGATATCCTTCTGCTTCGTCCACCCTATGCAATGCCTCTTTCGTAAGGTGGGTTCCGTAAGGAAACCGTGTGGCAAGACAGGGCATAGACGGCTTTTCGGCTGCCGGAATCCCATATTCCTTCAGTAACGCACGAACCTGCGCTTTTGTCACGCTGCACTCTGCTAAGGGACTTTTAATCCCCAGTTCTTTGAGTGCTTTTACTCCCGGGCGGTACACGTGCAGATCATCTTCATTAGTACCATCCATAATGATATCCATTCCCAGTTCCTTTGCCCTGTTTTGCAGATTGCGGAACATATAACTTTTGCAGCGATAGCACCGGTCCACAGGGTTATCCGTGATACCCGCCTGCTCAAACTCATCCACACGGATTTCCTCAAACAATGCTCCCATGTCTTCTGCCATCCTGCGCGCCTGTTCCGATTCTCCGTGGGGATGCAACGTAGTGTGGATGCAGATAGCATATACCTGACTGCCATTCTTTCGGGCAGCCTGAACTGCCATATATAAAATCAGACTGCTGTCCGCGCCTCCCGAAAAAGCCACTGCTACGTTTTGTTTTGTTTTTTCTTCCATATAGGTTAAAAGTGCCGTTCTTGCCGCACCTTCCTCATGTCCTGCTCCGGCTGTTTCTATGCTTTTTTCCATATGCCTATAGTCTCCCCTCCAGAGCACGGTATACCTGCGAAAAAGTTTTTCCCGTTCTGGAACATACTTCTTCCACACTATCATATTCCGGATAACGACGTTTCTCTCCATCCGGAAGGGTAACGCATTTTACCTTCACCGGGCCGTCCGGTGTATCCACCTCTTCTATCTGTCTGGGTAAAATGCTCCGCTCCATCCGGCATTTCCGGATCCCAATAGTAGATGTCTCCTTAAAGATCACAAGCTCTATCCTGCTTATATCCTCTTCTTTGCATAACACTGTAAGACAATAGGCCGGACGGTTTTTCTTCATATAGATCGGGGTAAAATAAGCATCCCTGGCACCGGCTTCAAACAAACGGTTCATTACGTGTCCCAGGTTCTCACCTGTGCAGTCGTCTATGTTAGTTTCCAATTTATATATGCTGTCGCTTTGTTTCGTTTCGCAAGTCTTTATCAGCATAGCACGTAACATACTGGGGCGGCGATACGCTCTTTTTCCTGCACCAATGCCGGTTCTTTCGATGGTGTAATGCTCCGGCAACGTATCGGAGGTCCGGATTGCCGCCAAAATCGCCGCTCCGGTAGGTGTCACCAATTCTGCCTCCATATCCGTGATATGCAACGGTAACTGATGTGCCTGTGCGATATGTGTGACTGCCGGAACCGGAATGGGGATCTCTCCATGCTGGCAACGTACAAAACCGCGTCCTTCATACACCGTCGGCACAATGGTCTGCGTGATATCAAGATCATCCAGGCAAACCGCTACGGCAATAATATCCACGATGGAATCTATTGCTCCCACTTCATGGAAATGTACTTCTTCCACCGGTACACCGTGCGCTTTCGACTCCGCTTCCGCGATAATGGTAAAAATGCGGTTTGCGATCTTTTTTGCCCCCTCCGTCATGGTGGTATGCTCTATAACGTGGAGCACGTCGTGCAGGTTACGGTGTTCATGAGGATGGGTATGTGTATGATCATG
>JBJEKY010000056.1:7665-18860 GCA_051878875.1 Lachnospiraceae bacterium
GTATGATCATGCCCATGATCGTGAGTATGAGCTTCTTCCTGCCCGAACAGATACTTCATATCATGATCATGATTCTCATGGTCTTTATCTAAGATCACATCAAAATCGCAGGCATCAATGCCGGACAGGCTTTTCCTTGAAATCTTCGTTGTAAATCCGGATGCCGGAATGGAATCCAGCGCGCTTTTCAGCACCTGCGCATCTGCACCTAAGTCCAAAAGCGCCGCCACGGTCATATCCCCGCTGATTCCGGAATAGCACTCCAAATATAATGTATTACTCACCGTCGTTTCCTCCCTTTGTCGTCCGTACATTAGTCTCGTTGTTTCCGCCTTCTACCGCCAGGCGGTTAATCTGCGTTGCAATATATCCCGCGCCGTATCCGTTATCGATATTTACCACGGCAATTCCGTTGGCGCAGGAATTGATCATGGTCATTAACGCAGACAAGCCTTTGAAATTTGCTCCATATCCCACGGAAGTCGGAACCGCGATCACAGGCTTGCTTACCAGTCCGCCTACCACACTGGCCAATGCTCCTTCCATACCCGCAATGGTCACCACGCAGTTTGCGTCCTGGATCACATCCACTTTAGACAGAAGACGATGGATACCGCTGACTCCAACATCATAGATCCGCTCTGCCCTGCTTCCAAAATACTCAATGGTCTGGGCTGCTTCTTCTGCCACCGGAATATCCGCCGTGCCCGCCGTACAGACAGCCACCTTACCGATCAACGGTTTCTTCTCATCTCCCGGCGCATCAATGCGAAGGATCCTGGATAGTTTATCATACTTTGCCTGAGGAAATACTTCCCGGATCAGTTCAAACTGATGTTCACTCGCTCTTGTTCCAAACACCCGTCCGTCCATATCATAAAGTTTTCGGTAGATTTCCAGAAGATGCTCATCTGCTTTGCCCGCGCAAAACACCACTTCTGCGAATCCTGTCCTCACTTCTCTATGTCCATCCAATTTGGCATATCCCATCTCTTCATAGGGCTGCTTGCGAAACATCGCTTCCGCCTGTTCCACCGACAATGAGCCGTTTCTTACCTGCTCTAAAATTTCCCTGGTTTCCATATTCCCTCCGGTTTTATCTCACTTTTTATAGCATTCCGCTTGTGGAATTCTATGCGCGCGAACGGTGTCATTTATGACTACTTTCCTCTCCGCGAGCTGCGCATTTTTCGCGAAGCTTTTCTTTTTTGTGCGAGAACGCCAGAGGCTTCTCGCACAAAAAAGAAAAAAGCCATCAAAAGATAAGCTCCGCCTGTGTTGTCAGAGCATCACCTTCATGGCTTATCCAATACCTTCGTGGTATTAATATCGTTTCGATTATAACATATCTTTCGGGGTGTGGCTAGATAGATTTATGTAGTAGAGTGATTTATGTAGTAGCGTGATTTTCTTCCTTCTCCTTAAACTCTTCCTCCAAGCAAATTGACAGATTCGTATATCTCTCAATAGAATTCATGTCCGCTTCTATGAACTCCCAGGATTCCTTAAAATCACCTTTCACCGAAAAGGTCGACTTGCACATGAAGTCCATAAATGCACCTACATCATTCTTATATTTCTTTGCGAATGCATATGCGTCTTCTTCCTTTTCCTCATCTGTACTGTTTCGCTTATCATATAGCACATGGTCTAGATTGCAGGACATGTAATACACTCTATACGGAACGCCCCATATGTTTCCGCAACTTCTAAGGCGATGCAGATTATCTATCTTCTGCTTATTTCGAGAAATCACTTTGCTTACATCACTAACGTGAATGCCATCATCCTGATAGGACAATCCTCCGCACTCCGGATCCTTTAGAATCTTATCATCCGTAAGGTAGGCTGCATCGGTATCAACGATATGGATTATCTGCTTAAAATCACTTGCTTTATAGTGATTTGATGTAGCATAAGCCCTTACTTCATTGCCAACCTTCGCGACAATGTTTTGGGAGTTGACACCGATCCGTGTAGTTATATCTCCATGCATGATATGAATATGCACTGATTCTTTATCAAACACCTGATTCAATGCAATACCTAATGCAGTTTCATCAGATGCACCCTCTACAATAACAAAAACAACTCTTCTACGAGCCAAAAGCCTCACCCGCCTCTCTAAATGCCAAGGCAATTTCAAAATTGTTGGTAGGATTATACACTTGTTCGCTCTGCTCTCCTAATACGATATCTCTGTAATAGAAGTCACGAAGATTGTTAGTTCCTTTGACATTGGCAAGACGGATATATCTCATCTTCGGATTTGTTGTGGTAAAAGCAATAAATCCCTTATCAATAGTCTCTAGCGGTCTAAGGTTATGAGATGTGAAAATCAATTGACCTTTTCCTTTTTCAGAGATAATATTCAACATTTCACCAAGCAAATATTCAAACACGCCGCCGTCCAGCTCATCTATCGCAACTGTAACGGATGGATTGTTGTAAACCACGATCAGAAGCTGTAAAACAGATACAATCTTCTTAATACCCTCTGATTCATAGCAGAAAGGAATCTGCTTATTATTTTTCAAAGACATAAGCTGAATCTGTTTTGCGATCTTTCCCTCTTTTGTCATTGTAGAACCCAAATCCACAACTCCGATTCGAAGTCCCGGAACTAACTGTTCAAGAACAATATTCATATTCTCTATTACATTTTCTACAACACCATACATGTCTTCCGGAATTAAAGTAAGTCCATTCAATGAAAGCAATAAACTTCCATATGTTTCTGATACGCCATGTTTATACTTGAATGTCAAAGGAAGTGTATTCAGACTAATTAAACCGATGCTTTCTGTATCAATAATAAACAGCTCACGCTGACCATACCTATACAAGCCTTCAATCAAGTTCATGTAAAGTTCGTTCTTGCAGCTCCTACGATACTGATTAATCAACTCTCGGGAGAAAATAAAACTTCTGGAAGTAGCCTTAGTTAATCTCTTCGTAACCAATAAATCCATATACTTTTCTTTATCGCCTCCAACCAATTCCTGCATCTTTGCCTTTGGCGTAAAAAGTTCATCTGTACGTGTATCAATTAATGGTGCTTTACGCATCTTATCTGTCTTTGATTCACATGAGAAGGATAAAACCTCATCAAACAGTTCCACTTTTGTGATCGTGTTAGTATTTGTTGTTTCATCAACGTTTGCTGCATTTTCATCTATAACTTTCCTCATGGAAAACTGGTACCACGCGTTATACACTACTTCCTCATATCGAACAACAAACTCATATTTTAACATAGCATATTCTGCATCAACGTTAATGTAGTCTGCGTATTTCTTCGGAATTGCCTTGCCACACAATGCGACCTTGAGCAGCTGAATCGCATCTATCAACGCTGTCTTACCGGAACCATTCTGTCCATAGAGTCCCAATACACTTGCCTTATATTCCTTTCGCTTATTCTCGAAATCAAGTGTTCCCCGCGTAACATTTTTAAAATTTTCAATTGTTATTCTTTCTATTCTTACGATACGATTTGCCATGGTTCATTCCCCCTAGTACACACATAATATCAATAATTCTCCGAAAAAGCAAGTTCGAATTTCTATTTCGACATATTTTATTTCGTTTTTTTAATTCGTTATTCTTTTTCTTTTTTATGAATCATATATTGGGTACTGTTTTACGCAATTACAAAATCAGCCTGTAATGCCACCAATAACTTGTTTTGATGTTATATATCTTTGCCGTTTTCTTCTTCAAACATTCTGCTGATTTGCCAGACAAATAGGCTTCAACTGCCTCACCGCCGCTGCATATTCTTTTAAGTTTCCCGCTTTTTTGATCTTCTTGATGATTTTCCCGGAATCAGGAAAATCCGTAATCATGTAGCTCCACAATTCCTTCATCTTCTGAATCACCTGCGCATCTCCGGATAATTCTTTCCGGTATCCTTCTACCAGCTGATCATGAAAAGCCCAAAAATCCGGCCTAAAATCAGGTTTACCATTGCATTCCTCGCCCCTCATGATCTCTACCGACAACGCAGGATGAAATAGTATACCACGGCCCAACATAACATTTACCTTCTCCATGCCGCTTATCTCAAGATCTTGAAGCTGATGTCCCCGGCTTTTCCTATACTCTTTTTGTAGCTGCAGATAATCCTCCTGCGTAAAAACATCGCCATTATAGCATAGCGGATGTACACTTTTCTGCATAGCTAAGCCAAATGCCTCGCGCCTTGGCTCACCACCGTAAAAATCTTTTAACAGCCTGGCATGTACGATCAGCTCCTTAACCGGATAGCGATTGTATAGTTCCAGCAGTGGCTCCCATTCTTCCTCTTTTTCTATACCCAGTCGTGTTTTTATGGAAATTTCCACCGGAGGATTGGTAAAAATAACATCCAGAAAACGTTCCAGTTCCGTCAGATCCGCCAGCATGCCGGCTCCCTTTTTCTTTGTGGTCACCGTAGGAGACGGGCATCCCAGATTCAGGTTCACTTCCGTGTATCCGTACTCCTTCAACTCTCGTGCCGTTTCCTGAAAGCGTTTGGCGTCTTTCGTCAGGATCTGGGGCACAAGCACAATCCCCCTGTTATTTTCCGGAAGAATATCCCGTTTCTCCCTTCCTGACATACAGCGATTCTGATTCGGCGAAATAAACGGGGTAAAATATTTATCAATATACGGATTTATGCAGTTATGATACGCACTACGAAATACGTGCCCTGTTATCCCTTCTAAGGGTGCAATGTAAATCTTTTCCATGTCTGTCCTCTACGGTAAAATAGGTAATGCAAGTTGCCGCATCTGCGATCTTATAGACCACGGATGCGGCAATGCTTTTTACTGTCTTTCTATTGTTTTATCTTCTGAAGTTTCACCCGGAAGAGATCCATCCTGTGATGTATCCTCTTGCCCGGTGTCGTCTTTGGAAGATTCCTCTTTTTCAGGATCGACAATACTTTCCGATCCATCCTGTTCTGTGGTCTCGGAATCTGCTCCATCGGCATCCTCCGTTCCATCGGACTCCGTCTCATCAACTTCATCCTCTGTCTCATCAGTCTCTGCCTTATCGTCTTCGTCCTCTGTTTTGTCAGACTCTGCTTCGTTTCCTGAAGATCCGTTACCTACCTGGCCGATCTGATCTTTCGATGATTCGGCTTCAGCCGGTTTCTCTCCCTCTTCGTAATTTCCTGCATCACCGGCATCATCCTTGGAGACGTCTGTATGATCCACATCGTCCTTAGATGAATTTGAAATTTCCTGTTGCTCTTTCTTTCCTTCCGGCACTTTAGAATCCGTAATAGAGGCTACGATACAAGTAGAATCCGATTCCACTTTCTGAGCAGAAATGTCAGCGGTACGATCCGCCCGCAATAACACTTCTGTTTCTTCCTTCTCATCAGAAGCATTGCTCTCCTGTGATGAAGTCATTTCCGACGCCATTGCCTGTTGCACTTTTCCTGCGGAGCCGGGGGCTAAAGATTCCGGCTTTACCTGATCGGAAAGTGCTGACACCGCATCCGGTTGTTTGGGATTGGTTAGGAAGCATACACCAAGCAGCGCACAGGCTGCTGCCGCTCCCATCCGAACAAAAGCAGGCGACTTTTGGTAACTTAGGATTTTTTTAATACGCATTTTAACGCCCACTTCGCCAAAAAACACCGGACAGGCTGCAATGGAATGTCTGGAAACACTGAAAGAAAGCAATGCTTCCGAATACACTTTTCGTTCCCGGGGCACCATGTTTTTCACTACCCGCTCATCACAGGCGATCTCGATATCCCTGCAAAGAAGGATATAAGCCACCCAGACCATTGGTTGAAACCAGTACACCGCGAGCAGGATAAATGCTGCCAGCTTAATGATATGATCTTTCTGCCTTACATGGGAACGTTCATGGGCCACTACCATGGCAAGCTGCTGCTCGCTGATCCGGTAGGGCACATAAATCTTCGGAGAACAGATACCCAGGATGAATGGTGTCTTCACATACTCACTCTGCCATACGTCATCTTTCAAACGTACCGCAGTGGAAAGCTTGCTGTACAACCGGATGAAACTCACCAGGCTGTAACCCAGAAGCAGAAGTACGCCGATAATCCAAATTCCCGTGAGCAATCCCTGACTTATCCCCAAACTCTCCAAAAAGGAATTCTGCACCTGTCTGGTAGATACCTCGTGAAGTTCACTCGGTACCAGGCTCAAATCACTTTCCGGTGAGAACGGACATAACAGACGGACCGCTACCAGCATCCAAAGAATATAAGTTACTCCTTTGGGTGCTTTTCCAAGAATATGTCGGGCAATCACCACCGCAAGGATTAACCATCCCGCAGTCACGCTCATGCCAACCAGTTTGAAAAAGAGTATACTCATGGCTATTCCTCCGTGTATGAATCCAGCATTTGACGGATCTTATCAAGTTCGTCTTTTGACACATCCTTGCGCCTGGTAAATGCTGCAACGAAAGCCGGCAGAGAACCCTCAAATGTTCTCTCCACCAATTCGTCGATTTCCGCCTCCTGCACCTGGCTCTTGGACACAAGGCTGGTAACCACCGCATTTTCATTCTTAAGAATGCCCCGCTCGCTTAATCGCTTGATCACGGTATACGTGGTCGCCTTCTTCCATCCCAGCTCTTCCTGGCAAATCTTTACCAGTTCCGTGCTGCCTATGGGTTCATGTTCCCATAGGATCAGGCAAAAACGATACTCACTTTCAAATACTTTCGGTACCTCCATTTTATCCTCCTTAAAGTCTACTTGGTTAGACCTTACATGAAGTCTAACACGTTAGACCGGAATTGTCAACTTCTATTTTTAATAGATGACTTTAATCTGCGTTCCTTTTCCTTCCTCACTTAGAAGTTCGATCTTGGCATCATGGATCTGCACGATATGCTTTACAATGGCTAATCCCAGTCCCGTTCCGCCGGTCGCCTTGGACCGGCTTTTATCTACCCGGTAAAAGCGTTCAAATACACGCTCCTGCTCAGGCTTTGGAATTCCGATTCCATTATCTTTCACCATCAAGGCCGGATGACCGCTTTCATATCCGGTTTTAATCCAGACACATCCGCCTTCATTATTGTAACGGATGGCGTTTTGTACCAGATTGTCCACCAGCTCCCGGGTCATTTCCCGGTTACCGCGGATGGCACAGCTTTCCGTATCAGTATACAACTGCACTCTGCGCTTTTCGGCACTGATCCGCAATGCCTCCACGCCTTCTTCCACAACCTCTTTTAAGTCCAGTTCTTCAAATGCCTGCTCGTCTTCCGTACGATCCAGTTCTGACAAGCGGATGATGTCGTTGATCAAAGACAACAGGCGCTCTGCGTTTTTGCGGATTTCCTGCACAAAATGCATTCCCTGTTCTTCATCCACCATACGGTTTTCAATCAATTCCGCGTAACCGGAAATAGCGGTCAGAGGCGTTTTTAATTCGTGGGACACATTCGCAGTAAAATCCTGCCGCATTTTTGCCGCCGACAGGATATCCGTATGCTGTTTTCTAATAATATCGGCAAAGGGGCGCAATTCTTTATAGGGCGGTTCCATGGTAGTATCCCCCATATTTTTGGCCATATCCTCAATGGGGACGATCAATTGTCTGGTCAGCATATGGGATAAAATAATACACACCACAACCACCAGTGCACATAATAGCCCAATGGTGGGCAATGCCGCAAAGAACACGCTCTGGATACTACGGGCCTGGGTTGCCACCCGCAACACCGTACCGTTATCCAAAAGAATCGCATAATAAAAAGTATTCATATTCATGGTGTCGGATTTGCGCACACACTCTCCCACACCATTTTCCAACGCATCCTTTATCTCCGGTCGATCCGCATGATTGGCCAGTTTCTTGGCGCTGGTATCATTATCGTACAGTACAGTTCCGTCCTGATCCACCCAGGTGACCCGTAATTCCTCCAGATCCGTAGTCAGATCAATGTCCATGGACTGACCATATGCTCCTTCAAAGAGCTGGGTATCTTTCAGTACCAGGGCGCTGATCCTAAGATCATCCCGCACCTGCTTCTGAAACAGGCCGTAATAGGCAAAAGTTATGCTGATAGCAGTAGCGAGCACCGCCAAAATGGCGATGCCCACTAATCTAAGATTTATCTTTTGTTTCATTCGATCACATACCCCACATTTCTTACGGTGCGGATCCGGCTTCCGGATGCCCCCAGTTTCTGGCGCAGGGTTTTAATATGCATATCGAGAGTCCTGCTCTCTCCCTCGAAATCGGTTCCCCACACCCGTTCCATGATCTGTTCTCTTCCCAGCACAATATTACGGTTGAGCATCAGATAATGCAATAATTCATATTCTTTAAAGGTTAGACCCACACTTTTTCCATCAATACACACTTCGTGCTTTTCATCGTTCAAAATAAGTTCCCCTAATTCCAGAACCTTGGCTTCCTGAGGATCACTGCGCCTTAATAGCGCCTTTACCCGTGTGATAAGTTCCATAACAGAAAACGGTTTCTTGATATAATCATCCGCTCCGTCTTCCAATCCTTTGATCAGATCCAATTCCGTAGTTTTTGCAGTGACCATGATCACCGGCAGTCTTCGGGTGACCGGATTTAAGCGTAATTTTTTCACGATCTCGTTGCCGCTTTCATCCGGCAGCATGACATCTAAAAGTACCAGATCCGGCAGAACATCTTCCAATTTTTTATAGAATTCTTTCGCCCGTTCAAATCCAAGGACCTGGTAACCTGCGTTTTTCAGGGCAAAGGTCTCGATCTCACGGATGCTTTCGTCATCTTCTACTATATAAATGAGTGCCACTTGATCATATCCTTTCTTCCTTTATCTTATCATGTCTTTCCTCAAGATGATACTTCTTTTTTACGTTACGGTATTCTTCTTTAAATGCTTCACCCTCGGTATCCAGCTGCTCCATGTATTCGTGGGTATCAAATCCGTCTTCGCTGATCTCTAACATGCCGATGGCGATATTGGAACAATGATCCGACACACGTTCCAGGTAGGTTAGGATATCTTCCAGAATAAGTCCAAGCTCAATCGTACATTTTCCTTTTCTCAACCGACGGATATGACGCTGCTTGATCTCCTTGGTAAGTCCGTCAATGACTTTTTCCAACGGTTCGATGTTCTTGGCGTTACTTAGATCTTCCTCCACAAAGACCTTCGTCGCTCTTCCCACGATCTCTTCCACCGCATCTTTTAATACCGTCAGCTCTTTTCGTGCTTCCTCGGAAAACGTAAGTCCTTTTTCCCAGCTTTCCTGCGCCGACTCCATAACATTGATGCCATGATCCGAAATCCGTTCAAAATCACTGATGGAATGCAGCAACACGGACATGGTCTGGCTGTCTTTTTTACTCAGATCCCGGCTGGTCAATTTTACCAGATAGGAACCCACCACGTCCTCGTAGGTATCCACACGCTGCTCTAACCGAATGACTTCTTCTGCCTTTTTCTCGTCAAAGTGGTCCAAAAGCGCCAGCGCAATGTGGATCTCCTGACGGACCTCCTCTGCCATACGGTAGGTCATGTTTCTGCAAAGCTCCATAGCGAAAGCAGGACGCTCTAAGAAACGCTCATCCAAAGTAATGGCTCCCTCCGGAAGGTTTTCCTGCTCCTGACCATGCTTTTCCCGGATGGTAAGGGTAGCAAGTTTCACCAGCCCGTCTGCTGCCGGGAACAGTATCAAGGCACATCCGATATTGAATAAGCTGTGGACTACTGCAATGCCTGCCGCATTTGCGGGACTTTGCAGGAATGCAAACGGGGACACTGCGTTGATTCCATAGAATACCAGCATGAAAATCGCGGTTCCGATCACGTTAAAGTATAAGTGGATCATAGATGCCCGCTTCGCATTTTTGCTGGCTCCCACAGAAGAAATGATGGCGGTTACGCAGGTTCCGATATTCTGTCCCATGATGATTGGAATAGCAGCGGAATAATTCACCGCTCCGGTAATGCACAATGCCTGCAAAATACCCACGGAAGCGGAAGAACTCTGGATCACTGCTGTCAGCAAGGCTCCTGCCAACATTCCTAAAAGCGGATTGGAAAATGCCGTCAGGATTCCGGTGAACTGCGGATTATCCGCTAATGGTGCCACTGCCCCGCTCATGGTTTCCATTCCGAACATCAGAATGGCAAAGCCAAGCAGGATATTTCCGATATCTTTTTTCCGATTGTCGTTTTTGGCAGTCATGGTCAGAATGATGCCTACTGCTGCCAGGATCGGTGAAAAGGATGAGGGTTTCAGCATCTGAACCCACAAGGTATCTCCCTGGATTCCCGTTAGGGACAACAACCAGGATGTCACCGTGGTTCCGATATTGGCTCCCATAATGATTCCCACTGCCTGATTTAGCTGCATGATGCCGGAATTAACAAAACCTACTACCATGACAGTGGTAGCGGAAGACGATTGGATAACGGCGGTCACCACAGCTCCCAGGATCACCGCGAAGATCCGTTTGGAAGTAAGTTTTTCCAGGATCTGCTCCAATTTTCCTCCTGCCATTTTTGCCAGACCGTCACCCATGGCATTCATTCCGTATAAGAAAAGTGCCAGGCCTCCGATCATGGTCAGTATACTAAAAATATCCATAGATTTTACTCCTTCTTTGCAATCTGTTCTTACAGCTTCATATTACAGAGGGTATGTAAAATCCATGGATGTCCTTATGTAAAATCTATGTAAAGTTTGTAAAGTCCCTGCTGATTTCTCACATCAGTTCTTCTTTGGATATTTGGCGAAGCCCCGATGTTTCCAGATGGTAAACCGTATCACAAACCTCACGGATGTATTTCCGGTCATGAGAAATGCTCAAAATGGCACCCGGAAATTCTTTTAACATCTTGCGGATCACCGGACCGGACAAGGGTGAAAAGTTTCGGGTGGGCTCATCCAATAACAAAACATCCGCTTTCGAAAGGCTCATTTTCAGAAGGAAAACCTTGGCCTTCTGGCCGCCGGACAGTTCCCGCATGGGATGATCCATTTCCTCCGGTGTGTACTTCAGGGATCCTAAATACGTCCGGATCCTGGTCCGGATCTCTTTGTCACCGGAGGAATCCAGAAATTCCACCGCGGACTGCTCTAAGTTCAGACGATCTTCATAGTTCTGGGGCATGTATTCCACCTTTAGATCTTCACGGCTCTCTAGTTCCTGCACCAGATGTTTAAACAATGTAGTCTTTCCGCATCCGTTTTCTCC
>JBJEKY010000057.1:0-3250 GCA_051878875.1 Lachnospiraceae bacterium
GCTTTTACAGACCGGAAAAATTCCCGGAAAGGGAACTGATCCAGCGTATACGACTCAAATTCATCCATAAATGTTTTATCTTTTATGCCCTCCCAGGTGATCTTTTCAGGAAACTGTGCCAGCTCCCTGCGCTCACTGTCAGACCGGGACACCGGATTAAAATAAGCCACTGCACACAGACCAGCCTGCAGTGCCAGAAAAACCATGGCGATCACCGTTACAATAATACTTCTGCTTTTGTTATTCATTTCGAATCTCCTCGTCCGGACCATCAGAACCGGAAATACAAAAACGGACTAAAAGAACCATCCACCAGATAAGCTGTCACAACCAGCGCTATCACCACGTGAAATACCGGTTCCAACACAGACAGGACAAAATCTGCCGTTTTATTTTCCTGAAGCTTCATCACAACTTTTTTCGGTATGGGTGTCGCCCCCACCATAGCAATGACGAGTATCACAAGATAGCTACTCAGATAAAAACCTGTTTCCCCCGTCCAAAGCGGAATCCCGCCTATGCCAAACATGCCTCCAAGGTCCTTCCGTGCACCGGTCAGTCCCTCTGCGCTAAAAAGCACAAAGCTGAACATTACCGTGATGATAACATAAAAATGTGCAAATATATCAGGGATCTTTGCAAGCAGTCTGTTAAGGCAGATCTTCTCCAGAATAAGAAAAGCCGCAAAATACAATCCCCATAAAACAAAGGTCCAGTCTGCTCCATGCCATAAGCCGGTTAAAAACCACACCAGGATCACGTTAAACAGCCAGCGTAAAAAAGATACCCGGTTTCCGCCGAGGGGAATATAGACATAATCCCGGAACCAGGTTCCCAGTGTCATATGCCATCTGCGCCAGAATTCACTGATGCTGCCGGCCATAAAAGGATACCGAAAGTTCTCCGGAAAATGAAATCCGAAGATCCGTCCCAAACCAATAGCCATATCGGAATACCCTGAAAAATCAAAGTAAAGCTGCAACGTAACGGCAAGGGCATACAGCCAGTAACCCGCTACACTGACCTCGCCCGACTTATGAAGGCTGTCAGCTAACGCTCCCAGGATATCTGCGATCAAAACCTTTTTTGACAAGCCGATAAGAAAGCGGTTGATCCCATATGCTGCGTTTTCCCAGGAATGGGTACGGCAGGATAATTCTTTTTCTACCGAAGAATAGCGTACAATGGGGCCTGCAATGAGCTGGGTAAACAGTGTCACATAAGTTGCAAGAGAAATAAAATCCTTCTGCACCTTCGCTTCTCCCCGATACACATCAATGGTATAGCTTAAAGTTTGAAAAGTATAAAAGCTGATCCCTATGGGAAGTGCCAGCCCCAGAAGCTTTCTATCTGCATTTGTCATAGCGTTAAGGTTTGTAATGAAGAAATCGGAATACTTAAAAAATCCCAACACCCCAATACCTGTGATCACAGAGCTCCAAAGGAACACCTTACTCCATATCCCTCCCCGAAACCGATCGATCAATAAACCATGGATATATGCCGAAACGGTAACACCAACCATCAGCAAGGTATAAACCGGTTCCCCATAGAAATAGAATACAAGGCTGGAAATCAGCAGCACAAAATTTTTGAACCGAAAAGGCACAACAAAATAAAGGATCAGTACAACCGGTAAAAAATAATATAAAAAACTTATACTTGAAAAGAGCAGAATAACCCCTCCCGTATTATTCTGTACCTGTTGGGCACATTACAAAGAATACTTTATCATCTACTGCACCCACCACGGTCTGGTCTGCCTCAACACAGATATTCCACCTCGGGTCGCAATTATCTTTTAACGCTTTGATAAACTTCTTGACATTTGTATCATCAGAAAGATCAAATACATATCCTACAAATGCAATGGATCCGATCATAGGCATAAAAACAGCTGCTGATTCGTAGCCGGAAATCTGATACTCCCCGAATCCCGTGAAATACTCTGCACCGGTTTCTACAGGAGCCACTGCTCCCATAAACTGGATCACCGGATCGGTAACGAGCACATTTGCCAGTTCCTCCATGCTTATCTTAGGATCATCCGTTACAGCTGCCTGAAAGGAATTCCACAGTGTATCTCCCATGGTTCCGCTTTTTGCAGAGGGTTTGATGATAGTGGGAGACTCCTCCTTTTCATCCTTTCCGCTATCTGGCTTTGATCCGTTGGAAGAGTCCTTTTTACTTTCAGAAGATCCCCCACCGGACGTATTTTTCTTATCTCCGGTACTGTTGGAAGTTTCTTTTTTACTATCAGAGCTTGAAGTACTTGAGGTCTCTTTCTTTTTATCAGCGTCCTGGCTATCGGAGTTTTCTTCCTCAGCCGTGGATCCTTCATCCTCTGTTGGCTTTGCTTCTTCCTCTGAAATGGCAAGCTCGGTAGATCCATCTTCCCCCTCTGTTTGCACAATGCTCTGATCTTCGCTTTCCGCTACATCCGTATTCTCGTTTGCACCGCTTTCCCTTCCGTTACTTCCACAGGCAGTAAGAGACAATAACATGGAAATCATCAAAAGCAGTGCTACCATCTTGTTCATTCTTTTTTTCATAAGTTTCTTCTTTTCCTTCGCATAAAATCAGGTCCTCAGTACGGCGACGACGTTGCGCCATAGCCACCGGGGACCTCTCATGGTTGGAGTATAGCAGAATAAACGGATGGTGTCTACAAGAATATGAAAAAGGCAGCCACCTGAGTGACTGCCTGTAAACTATTCTCCTAAGTATGCCTTCTTTACGGATTCATCCTCCAGAAGATCTTTTGCGCTTCCGGAAAGTACGATCTTTCCGGTTTCCAGTACATAACCGCGGTCTGCAATGGATAAAGCTTTCTTTGCGTTCTGCTCTACCAAAAGTACCGTGGTTCCGCTGGCAGAAATCTCCTTGATGATATCAAAGATCTCTGCTACGAAGATCGGGGACAGACCCATGGAAGGCTCGTCCATCAGCATGATCCTGGGCTTACTCATCAAAGCTCTGCCCATAGCTAACATCTGCTGCTCACCACCACTTAAGGTTCCTGCCACCTGGTTTTTACGTTCCTCCAAACGGGGGAATCTTTTGTAAACCTTCTGCAGTGTTTCTTCGATCTCATCTTTATCTTTTCTGGTATAAGCACCGAGTTTTAAGTTATCCAAAACTGACAGCTGGGCAAACACCCTTCTGCCCTCCGGCACATGAGCCATTCCCATGGGGACGATCTTGTGTCCCGGAACCTTGGTAATATCCACTCCGTCATAGGTGATCTTTC
>JBJEKY010000058.1:0-3146 GCA_051878875.1 Lachnospiraceae bacterium
GTAGCGGCAGATGAGCGAAAAATCCATATAGGAAATAAAAAATCGCTAAATATCCCGTTGGCCCAAGAGAGTAAAAATCGGGCGCGGTCGGGGAAAAGATAAACCGGCATAGCCAAAGAAAGATAACCGGTGAAATCCAGAAAGCCAAGACAACAACCGGGCATAGGTCAGGCAACAAGAACAACATTATTATAGAGTTATCAATAAGGAGGAAAATAGAAGTGGAAACGTATAATCCAAAAGTCATTGAGAAAAAATGGCAGAATATCTGGCAGGCGGAAGATGCTTTTAAAGTGGGCACCGATCACAGTAAGCCAAAATTCTATGCCTTAGTAGAATTCCCGTATCCATCAGGACAGGGACTTCACGTAGGTCATCCAAGACCATATACTGCTCTGGACATTATTGCCAGAAAAAGAAGATTAGAGGGCTACAATGTATTGTATCCCATGGGTTGGGATGCTTTTGGTCTGCCAACCGAGAACTATGCAATTAAAAATAAGATCCATCCAAAGATCGTAACCAAGAATAATGTCAACCGGTTCAAACAGCAGTTGCAGGATCTGGGTTATTCTTTTGACTGGGATCGTGAGATCAATACCACAGATCCAAACTATTACAAATGGACCCAGTGGATCTTTTTGCAGTTATTTAAGAAGGGTCTGGCATATAAGACCGAGATGCCGATTAACTGGTGTACCTGTTGTAAGGTTGGACTTGCCAACGAAGAGGTTGTCAACGGTGTTTGTGAGAGATGCGGCGGCGAAGTTGTCCGTAAGGTTAAGAGCCAGTGGATGTTAAAGATCACGGAATATGCAGACCGCCTTATTGACGATCTGGATGAAGTAGACTATTTTGATCGCATCAAAGTATCCCAGAAAAACTGGATCGGACGTTCTACAGGAGCCGAAGTAGATTTTACTTTGGCAGGAAAAGATGATCATCTGACAGTTTATACCACAAGACCGGATACTTTATTCGGAGTAACTTACATGGTTGTTTCTCCGGAACATCCTATGATTGAGAAATACAAAGAAGAGATCAGCAACTTTGATGAGCTGATGGATTACAGAGAGCAGGCTTCCAAGAAATCCGATTTCGAGCGTACTGAACTTGCAAAAGACAAGACCGGTGTGGAAATTAAGGGCGTTCGCGCTGTGAATCCGGTGAACGGAGAGGAGATTCCAATCTGGGTATCCGATTACGTATTAATGTCCTATGGAACCGGAGCTATCATGGCAGTGCCGGCACACGATACCCGTGACTGGGAATTTGCAAAGAAGTTCGGATTACCTATCCGTGAGGTAGTAGCAGGTGGTCAGGTTCAGGAAGAAGCTTTTACAGATGTTGCTACCGGAAAACTGGTAAATTCAGGATTCCTTGATGGAATGGAAGTGGCAGATGCCAAGGAAAAAATCATAGAATACCTTTCTGAAAAAGGCATCGGACACAAGAAGACCAATTTCAAATTACGTGACTGGGTATTCTCCAGACAGCGTTACTGGGGCGAGCCGATTCCTATTGTTCATTGTGAAAAATGCGGATATGTGCCCATCCCGGAAAGTGAACTGCCATTGACATTGCCGGAGGTAGATAGTTACGAGCCTACCGATAACGGAGAATCCCCACTGGCCAAAATGACAGACTGGGTAAACACCACCTGTCCGTGCTGTGGCGGTCCTGCAAAACGCGAGACCGATACTATGCCGCAGTGGGCCGGATCATCCTGGTATTATCTGCGTTACATCGATCCGCATAATGAGAATGCCATTGCAGATCCGGAGCAGTTGAAATACTGGCTTCCGGTTGACTGGTACAACGGAGGTATGGAGCACACAACCCTCCATTTGCTTTATTCCAGATTCTGGCATAAATTCTTATATGATGAGGGTGTAGTGCCAACGAAGGAGCCTTACCTTAAGAGAACGTCCCACGGAATGATCTTAGGTGAGAATGGTGAAAAAATGTCCAAGTCCCGCGGTAACGTGGTGAACCCGGACGATATTGTAGATGAATTCGGTGCAGATACCCTGCGTACCTATGAAATGTTCATCGGAGCATTTGAGCTGGGTGCTGCATGGAGCCAGGAAGGTGTAAAAGGATGTCGTCGTTTCCTGGATCGTGTATGGAAACTGGGCGATCTGGTAACCGATGAAACTGGCTACAGTGCCGATCTGGAAGTAAAGATCCATCAGACCATCAAGAAGGTTAGCACTGATTTTGAAAATCTGAAATTCAATACCGCCATTGCAGCCATGATGTCTCTGGTCAACGATTTTTACAAGAAAGGTTCTGTTACCAGGGATGAATTCAAAACCCTGCTTCTTCTGTTAAATCCGGTAGCTCCGCATATGACGGAGGAATTATGGGAGACCTTTGAGTTTGGCGGACGGGTTTATCAGGCAAGCTGGCCAACCTATGATGAAGCTAAGACCATTGAAGACACCATCGAGATAGCGGTACAGATCAATGGAAAGACCAAGGCAACCATCGAGATTTCCAGAGAGATCTCCAAAGAAGATGCCATTGCCAAAGGCAAGGAAGCACTGGGTGATAAATTAAACGGAACCATTGTAAAAGAAATCTATGTTCCGGGAAGAATCGTAAACATCGTGCAGAAATAAGTACGGATGGCTGTGACCGGGGCAGATAGTACCCCGGCCATGGCGTATCGTAGAGGTTAGTTGTTATGAGACCAGAGCAGGAACGAAAAAAGAAGATCGTGCTTTTTGCCATGCTTCTTCTGGTTATTGGATTAGGATATTCCGTGCTGCATACGCGACAGGAAAAAACAGTCGCCATAGAAGGTGATATTGACCGGATCGTGGTACGATATCAGGAACAGGATCATGAATTGACAGATGAGCAGGCAACCAAACTGATAGCGCTGTTTTCGAATGTCTCTGTTACGGATAGCAAGTCCAAGAGTAAGATTGGCGATGATGAATACAAAGAAAGCTACAAACTTACTTTTTATGAGGGAGAAGATGCGAAAGAAATCTACTATATTTTTGAAGATCAGAGCGTCTATGATCCCAGCAGGACAACGAGTTTTAAATGCGACAAATCCATGTGGGATGAAATGTCTTATTATGTAGCGGAATAAAAATAAGCTGACGGTTTTTCAATGCCGTCAGCTTTTTTCA
>JBJEKY010000059.1:0-3105 GCA_051878875.1 Lachnospiraceae bacterium
ACTCTGGCGATCTTTCTAAGAGCTGAGTTAGGTTTCTTAGGAGTAGCTGTTTTCACTGCTGTACAAACACCACGCTTCTGTGGAGAAGATGCATTTGTAGCTTTCTTCTGTAAGGAGTTGAATCCTTTCTGAAGAGCAGGTGCTGTAGACTTCTTTACTGTAGTCTGTCTTCCTTTTCTTACTAACTGGTTAAATGTTGGCATTTCATTTCACCTCCTGTTATTTTTTTCCTTTGTGTTCCGATATAAATATTGATTTACTCATAATCGTACACGCTAAATAATTATAAAAGCGAAAGCCTCTGCTGTCAAGTATTTTTTCTAAAATATGGCGAAAACACAGTATCCGCTGTAACACCCGGTCATTAGGAAGCTTTTTGAAAAGAGACCAGACATCACTGTCCGGTCTCTTGTTAGTTTGTAGTCTATTCTATTTATTGGAATTTTATTCCCCGATTGGAAAATTTCTAATAAACCTTCATTGAAAAAGCCTTATTCTTCCCCTACCGGAATCTCTTCCATTCCTTCTTCAGCTACATCGTCCTGATCTACGTCCAGATCCATATCAAGATCCATATTCAGGGCAGATCCAAGGTCCTCACCGGATTCCTCTTCTTCCTGCTGCGCAGCTTCCATAGCTACTCTGTTGGCAGCTTCTTTCTCTGCACGGATCTCTTCGTCGGTATCCAGTTTCAGATCACGATATCTCTTCATACCGGTTCCTGCCGGAATCAGTTTTCCGATAATAACGTTTTCCTTTAATCCGATCAGTGGATCCACTTTACCGCGGATTGCAGCTTCCGTTAAGACTTTGGTAGTCTCCTGGAAGGATGCTGCAGATAAGAAGGAGTTGGTAGCCAGTGCTGCCTTGGTGATTCCGAGGATCACGCGGGTTCCTTCTGCCGGCTGTTTGCCTTCTTCTGCCAGTTCTTCGTTGGCATCCACAAAATCCAGATAATCCACTAAGGTTCCCGGTAAGAATTCAGTATCTCCTGCTGCATCGATCCTTACTTTCTTCAGCATCTGACGCACAATGACTTCGATATGCTTGTCATTGATCTCTACACCCTGGAGTCTGTATACACGCTGCACTTCACGTAACATGTAATCCTGCACCGCACGGGTACCTTTGATCTTGATGATATCATGCGGATATACGCTACCTTCGGTCAGTTCATCTCCGGCCTCCAGCTCTACGCCATCCTGGATCTTGATCCTGGATCCGTATGGAATGAGATAGGTCTTGGATTCTCCGGTTTCTTTATTGGTAACGACTACTTCACGTTTCTTCTTGGTATCGCGGATCTCTGCGGTTCCGGCGATTTCGGTGATAATAGCAAGTCCCTTTGGCTTTCTTGCCTCGAATAACTCTTCTACACGAGGAAGACCTTGTGTGATATCGTCTCCTGCCACACCTCCGGTATGGAAGGTACGCATGGTAAGCTGTGTACCGGGCTCACCGATGGACTGTGCTGCGATGATACCGATGGCTTCACCCACCTGTACAGTCTGTCCGGTTGCCATGTTGGTACCGTAACATTTTGCACAGACACCGTTGTGTGCACGACAGGTAAGGATGGTACGGATCTTGATCTTAGCTCCGGATACCGGCTTTCCTTCCTCATCCAGGAACGGTTTACCTTCTTCATCCACACCGTTCTTCATGATCAGTTCCGCTCTACGCGGAGTTACCATATGGTTTGCTGCCACCAGAACATTTCCGTCTTTATCCAGGATATCGTTGCAAACGACACGTCCTGTGATACGCTCCTGCAGGCTCTCGATCTCTTCTTTTCCTTCCATGAATGCTTCCACGTACATACCCGGAATCTCTTTTCCCGGTTTTGTACAATCAGAAACACGGATGATCAGTTCCTGAGATACATCTACCAGACGTCTGGTCAGGTAACCGGAGTCAGCGGTACGAAGTGCGGTATCGGAAAGACCTTTACGTGCACCATGTGCGGACATGAAGTACTCCAATACGTCCAGACCTTCACGGAAGTTGGATTTGATCGGCAACTCGATGGTCTTACCGGTTGTATCTGCCATCAATCCACGCATACCTGCTAACTGTTTGATCTGTTTATCAGAACCACGGGCACCGGAGTCAGCCATCATGAAGATGTTGTTGTACTTATCAAGTCCCGTTAAAAGCTCTTTGGTGAGGATCTCGTCGGTTACCTTCCAGGTTTCTACAACCTCTTTGTAACGCTCTTCCTCGGTAATAAGACCACGCTTAAAGTTCTTTGCGATCTTATCAACTTTATCCTGTGCTTCAGCAATGAGTTCCGGTTTCTTTGCAGGCACTGTCATATCCGATACGGATACGGTCAGGGCTGCTCTGGTGGAATATTTATATCCCATTGCCTTGATATCGTCTAATACTTCTGCAGTCTTGGTTGCTCCGTGGATGTTGATAACTTTTTCCAGGATCTGTTTTAACTGCTTTTTGCCTACATGGAAGCCAATTTCCAGAGTAATATGTCTCTGGATACGCTCTGCATCGGTTTCTTCCTGGCTCCAGCCGTACTTCTCGGCATCCGCCAGAAGTTTTTCCTCGCTACGGTCTACGAATCCAAGATCCTGCGGGATGATCTCATTGAAAAGCAGACGTCCCAGAGTGGTTTCCAGTACACCTTCGTATACGGTTCCGTCTTCTGCTTTGACGCTTCTCTTTACATTGATCTTCTGATGCAGGGTCAGAGCACCGTTTTCATATGCCAAAATCGCATGGTTGGTGCTGTTGAAGTATGGTCCGATGAGTTCTCTCGGGGTACATACAACCTCATGGCTCTCAATACCATCCGGTGAAAATACGATCAACTGATCCTCATCCAGACGTTTTGTCTTATCCTCGCATTTCAGATCTTTTTCCATCTCTTCCATGGAGTCATACTTCTTATACTGGCTCTTATCGATGGTCTTATCATTTAACTGTCTGTCCGCGGTGCGTCCCATGGTAAGGTAGTAGATACCAAGGACCATATCCTGGGAAGGAACGGCCACAGGGCCTCCGTCGGACGGTTTTAACAGGTTGTTCGGTGACAACAGTAAGAACCGGCACTCTGCCTGTGCTTCCATGGTCAATGGAAGATGCACAGCC
>JBJEKY010000060.1:0-3085 GCA_051878875.1 Lachnospiraceae bacterium
AGCGCTTATGTATTTTTATATTGTCTTACAGGTAAACGGATTTACCTGCAAAAGAGGAAAGGAGTCCCAATGAAGATTACAAACAGTTCTATCGCTATGTCTTCCACACACCAGGCATCAACCTATACTCACGTGGAATCCATGACCTTGACGGCCTCTGCAGCAAAGGATCTGCCCGGCGCGATCCTGAACCTGTCAGAAGACGGACAGATGAAATCCAAACTGGAGAGTATGAAAGAGTATCAGGAAGAGAAGGAAAAGGAAGCGAAGCAAAAGCGTCAGGAAAATGAGACGCAATCTCTCAAAACAATGGCTGAACAACTATCTGATCAGCAAGGTTCCCAATTCAAAGTTTCCGACAAATACGACATGCAGATCCGTATGCTAAAGCGAATTCTGGCTGCCCTTCGTGGTGAGAAATTGTCCAAAGATGAGCTTCGGAAAATGACGGACGAAAACGGAGTGACAGACCTTCGTTCTCCACAGGTGAAAAGTTTAGGTTCTTACTCCATCAGCAAGGAATCTTCTCTGTCAGTAGGAGCATCGATCACCATCGGTGTCGCAGGTTCTACTAATACTGCACAGGCAGCGTCGGATGGACGAATCGTTATCGGCACCAGCTCCGCAGGAACCATGTGGCAGCGGGTGACTGCAACGTCAGGATTCTATAATGAGCGGGAAAGTACCACTTTTGCCTCTCAGGGTCTGGTGCAGACAGAAGATGGCAGAAGCATTGGTTTTAATGTGGAAGTATCCATGTCCCGGGCAGTTACCGCCAAAATTGACAGTCTCAGTGTGCAGAATTACATTTTCACGGATCCTTTGATCCTCAACATGGATAGTAATGTGGGAAGTGTCAGCGACCAGAAGTTTTTCTTTGATCTGGATTCTGACGGAACCGAGGAAGAGGTATCCTTCGCAGGTGCAGGAAGCGGTTTTCTGGCTCTTGATAAAAATGGAGACGGTAAGATTAATGATGGTTCGGAGTTGTTCGGAACAGCCAGCGGGGATGGATTTAAGGATCTGGCGCAGTATGATGAAGACGGCAATGGTTGGATCGATGAAAACGACAGCATTTTTTCCAAGTTGAAAGTATGGATCAAGGACGAAGATGGCAACGACCAGCTGCTGGATCTTAAGAAAGCAGATGTTGGTGCTATTTATCTAGGAAGCGCCGATACGGAGTTTTCTTTAAAGAACGACCAGAATCAAACCAATGGTGTGATCCGGCGTACCGGAGTATATCTAAAGGAAAGTACCGGAAGTGTTGGCACCATCAATCATGTAGATTTGGCGGTATAGCCGGATATCCATAAAATAATGAATCCTCCGTGTGGTTCAAACATACGGAGGATTTATATTCGTGATAAGTAAAGTTACTTGCATATTCATCTTGTTGATGGTCATCTTCTATCTCGTATTTTGTTTATTTGGGATGACTTTTTTTCGAAGAGTTTATCGGTTTTGCAATGAAAGTCATCCCAATTTGCTTTTTTGTTGAAGTTGAGATGTATTTTTGACATGAGTTTAGTTGGATGCAAGCATATTTTTCATCTTTTAGCTGGAATTACCCCTTATAGGGGTGAATTTGCATAATCAAGGGATAGATATATCGCAAAAAATACATCTTTGCCAGAGCTTTTTGCTGGATTTAGATGAATGTCCTGAATGTAATGCTTTGGAACTACTCCATATTGACTTATTGGTAGTACTTAAGCCATTTACTGCATTGTATATTCAATAGTAAACTCCTGTCCATCCACCTTCACATTTGCGGTACTTCCGCAGATAATGGGCATCATAGGAGGTTTGTGGCCGATATCTAAATCCATAATGATTGGCACGCCGTATTCTTCCAACAGATCGGTAACTGCGTGGTACTGGTCCAGTCCGAAGGCTTCTTCTCCAAAGCAGCCCGGGCGGCCGATAAGGAAACCTCTTACATGTTCAAACCAGCCGGCATTCATTAACTGCCAGATGGCGCGGCGGATGCCGAAAACGTTGAGGTCACAGGCTTCTAAGAACCAGATGATACCGTCCTCTTTGTATTTTTCATTGAAATCCCGTACCCGGTCAAACCGGGTGCCGCAAAGGTTCACCAGACAGTCCAGGCAGCCTCCGATCAATCGTCCGCTAAAAGCAGCCTGTCCCGGCTCTTTGGTTCCAAAGGTTTTGATCACCGTGGGCTCCGTTGGGTTATAACCTGCCAAGGGCCTGGTTTCATCCTTGATCTTTTCTGATTCCCAGGTGGAATAATTATGGAAGGTGCGCTTTTTCCCGGTTAACAGATCCCAGGCATCCTGCACTGCCTCGTGCCAGGGCTCCATGCCAAAATCGCTGACGCAGGGAGCATATATGGCAGCAGTATCTGCCAGAGTGGCGGAGGTAAAGGTAAAATTGGTGTTATCGGAATATCCCATAAACCATTTCGGGATGGCTTTACTGATGGCATCAAAATCCACATAGGGCAGGATCTCGCACATCATCTCGCCTCCACCGCAGGAGATCAGTGCCTGGCTGTCTTTACTTATATAAGAAGAAGTCAGTTCATCTCCGCAGGAGCGGGGAGTACTGCTGATACCGATCCCATCAGCCCGGGTGCAGTTGGGACCAAAGGTGAGGTTATATCCCTTTTCCCGGAATTTTTTCTGGGCATTCTCAAAGCAACTCTTATAAGGTTCTGTAGCGCAGCCAAGAGAAGGTGCCACAAAGCCGATGGTTTCTTTTTCCTGTAAAAAATCAGGGTAGCGCATGGTGTTCTCTCCTTTAGATCAAATAATATGCTATTATAAAGCAGCCTTGTAACAAAAGCAAGTAAAGATTCCCCAAAGGACGAACCTGCAAGCGCTTCAATTATCATGAAAAAACCTGCCGCTTCCGGATGACTTTACCGAAAACGGCAGGTTGTTATGTAGTTAGATTAGAAATCAACTTCGGTACCGTAGTAGGTACAGGTCAGCAGTTTTGCCATAATTTCAGCGTCAATCTGCCTTGGATTAGATCCGGTGCAGGCATCGCTGACAGCAAGAGCAGCAATGTTGTTCAGTTTTTCCTTAAATTCATCTTCTTTGATACCGAAATCTTT
>JBJEKY010000061.1:0-3082 GCA_051878875.1 Lachnospiraceae bacterium
CTACGCACAAAAAAACGGATATTTTATAGAAGAATCTTTTTATATTGAGTTTAATGAACTATTTCCTGAACCTGAAAAAACAAATTATTGTTGTGTCCGGGTAAGAATAATAGAAAAGTAATAGCTTGATACGTTTATTATACTTTTTCAAAAATACTATTGACAAAATCACACACGGATAATATACTAACTATAGTTAGAAACAACTAACTATCGCGTACAGAACAGGAGGGATCCATATGTTGACATGGTTTGGAGAAAATCTGGCAACTATTTTGATCAGTATTTTACTGATCGTAATTGTCGTACTGGTGGTACGCAGTATGATCAAAGCTAAGAAAGAAGGAAAGTCCTCCTGTGGATGTGGATGTTCCAATTGCCCTATGGGTGGGTCATGCCACTCTAAGAAATGAGAATATAGGGAGATGAAAAGATATGTCAGAAGAATTGGTGATCCGTCACTGTTCACCTACTCTGGCAGGGATTAAAACCGGAAATCTGTTTACCTGTCGTTTTGAGCAAAAAGAAGAGATCAACTGGGAAATCAGAAAACTGAACAGGATCCTGGTGAAAAAGGGACTTCGGGTATTACCTCTTCGCTTTTCCGGTGATCGGGCATTGATCTATATCTATCGTCCTTTAAGGCTTACAAAAGATCTGGAAGATCATACAGCCTGCAGGATCTTGAAAGAGAGGGGTTACGTTCCGGAAGACATGGATCAGTGTATCGTTCATCTCGTGGAACGACTGAAGGAAAACGAAGAATTTCCTCATGAGATTGGATTGTTTCTGGGTTATCCCCCGGAAGATGTGTGTGGATTTATCGAACACAAAGAGGAAGGCTGCAAATGCACAGGCTGTTGGAAAGTATACGGTGATGTGGATGCAGCACAGAAGGAATTTACTAAATTCAAGAAATGTACAGATATCTACTGTACACAATACGCCAAAGGAAAGACCATTGAACGGCTCACAGTAGCTGTCTGATCATAAAAAGAAAGGTTGGCAATAATGTATGAGTAAAGTAGCAATTGTTTAGCCTATGATCCTTCCTTACATACATGAAAATAGCACAGGCCCTGCAGCAAAAAGGGTCTGTGCTATTTGTATATAAAATCTGTGTTCCTAAATTAAATGAATAAGTTTACGTTAGATTCTTCTGCATCCCCAAGATAGGTTCCTACACCTCCGACTTCTACGCCGTCGATGAGTTCTTCCTCGTGGATTCCCATAACATCCATACTCATGGAGCAGGCAACGATCTTTACGCCGTTGTCCATGGCTTTTTTCATTAAGGTTTCCAGAGAATCGATATTTTTATCGTTCATGATCTTCTTCATCATGGCAGTTCCCATGCCAGCCATGTTCATCTTAGAGAGCTTTAACTTCTTAGCACCTCGCGGTAATATTACACCGAACATTTTTTCCACAAGGGATTTTTTTACAGGCACTTTCTCTGTTTTACGAAGTGCGGTTAAGCCCCAGAAAGTGAAAAACATGGTGACCGGTCTTCCCATGGCCAAAGCTCCGTTTGCGATGACAAAGGAAGCCAGTACTTTATCCATATCTCCATCAAACACAATAATGGTCTTTCCCTGCGGTGTATCCTGGATTAGTGTACCGTTTAAATCAGAGTCCGAGGCAAGTGTACAGGAGGCATGATTTGTGCCGGCGATACAGGAATCTGTTCCTTTTCGGATCACAGCCACGTAGGAGGTTCCTCTTTTTTCATTGGAAATCAGAGTATTTCCGGTGCGACGGCACCAGGAAATAATATCCTTGGCAAATCCGGGATCAGAAGCAGTAACTTCCAGTTCATCTCCTTCTGTCATGGTCTTCATGGTGTTAAATACTTCCATGATAGGACCGGGACATTGCAGGCCACAACAGTCGATGTTAAGTTTCTTACAATCTTTTGTTGCTGCACCAACATTTTGACCGGATACAGAAGCATCTTTATTCTGAGGAATGGTTGCAGCAGGGTTTTTTCCGAAAGGTGTTTCTGTTTCCGGATGGATCTGACGGTAAAAACGAACACCGGCAGGATACACTTTTACCTGATCAAAACCATTCTGGGCAAGGATCCGTGCAGCGTTATAGGCTCTGACACCAATGGCGCAAAATACAATATAACGTTTCTTAGGATCCAGTTCGTTCAAGCGGTTTCTTAATTGACCTAACGGAATATTCAAGGCGTTTGGAACTTCATACGCAAGCAGCTCTGCTTCCTCACGGACATCCAGTAAAACAGCTTCTTTATCCGTATCAGGTTCTTTATAGTCTGCAAATTGAACCATACCATTTAACAGGTTTTCTGCAGTAAAACCGGCCATGTTTACCGGATCTTTTGCGGAGGAATATGGCGGTGCATAAGCAAGTTCCAGGTTTTTAAGTTCCTTGATTCCACCACCAAGGCGAAGGGTAACTCCAAGGGTATCAATTCGTTTGTCCACTCCTTCACTTCCTACGATCTGGGCACCGAAGAGTTTCTTACCATCCGGAGTAAACAGCAGTTTCAGGAATAACGGCATGGCACCCGGGTAGTATCCCGCATGGGAATTCTGGGTAATGATAATACTTTCGTAATCCTTTCCTTTGGTAAGACCGCGGCGGATCAGTGTTTTTTCATTGCTTCCGGTGGAAGCGGCAGTAAGATCAAATACCTGGGCAACAGAAGAACCCTGAGTACCTTCATAAACAGAATCTATTCCTGCAATATTATCTGCTACAATACGTCCCTGTTTATTAGCTGGGCCTGCCAGCGGAACCATGGTAGGTTCACCGGAAACCACATCTTTGATCACAGTTACGTCGCCGGCGGCGTAAATGGAAGGGTCGGAAGTAAGCATATGTTCATTTACCAGAATGCCGCCACGTTCACTTAATTCAAGACCGGCATCTTTGGCCAGCTGACTGTTGGGACGTACTCCGATGGAAAGCAGCACCATATCAGCAGTTAATATTTTACCACTGTTTAAGATCACGTAAACCTGGCCCCCTTTTTCTTCGAAAGATGCGACTCCGTCAGAAAGGTTCAGGTCAATACCATTTTCCCGGATATTGTTATGAAGGATGGCAGCCA
>JBJEKY010000062.1:0-17547 GCA_051878875.1 Lachnospiraceae bacterium
TTTTGTAAGACTCTCGAGCTAAACTATGCAAAAACCTGTTGCAAAACTACGGAGCTCGGTAGAAGCATGAAGCCTGCCGGAATGATCCGACAATGCAAGAGTGTGACGGGTAAACACAAATGGGGCGGCGATATGCCGCCCTTTTTGTGATTTGACCATTTTTTTCAGCTGCTCTTCTTGAAACCATCACAATAAAATGCTACACTAAAGTTGGATTTTTATACGCATTTTAAGTACATATTGTTTATATTTGAAATGAGGTAAAGGATGAAAAGATACAGACAGAAGCATTTTGCTTCCGGATGGCTTGCATCTTTTCTGGTAGTTCTCATGCTGCTGTCAGGCATTACTATGCCTGTGGCCGCGCAGACGAAGGATATCCGGAATGATGCAAAGCAGGTCGTTACAGCAAAAAGCGGATATGGCAAAGGACATCGGAGCCTTGGCATTACCAAAGAAACCGGAGGATCAACCGGCTCTACACTCTCTGCCCGGAAAAGCACAACATATCCGGAGAGTTATAACCTGGTGGATATGGGAATGGTTACTTCCGTAAAGGATCAGGGAGATTACGGAACCTGTTGGGCATTTGCGGCAACCGCTGCCATGGAATCCAATGCATTGATGCAGGGATTGGGCGAATATGACCTCTCCGAAGCCCAGCTGGCCTATTTTGAATTTAATAACCCATCTGTTCAGGCAACCGGTTTGGAAGGCGATAACGTTACTTTGGAAACCGGGACATGGTATGAAGTGGGCGGAAATAACGTGCTTACAGCGACATTGCTGGCCAAAGGATATGGCCCGGTTTCGGAGCAGGATGTTCCGTATTCCAGGATCACATCAAAATTAAGCGATACCTATGCTTACAGTAGTAATGCATTGGATCTGGATTCGGTCTATGAGATTGCGTCTAATAACAAAAATGCCATTAAAGAGGCCATTATGAAAAATGGTGCCGTGACCATGTCGGCATATATGGAAAAAGACAGGGAATACTATAATTCTGCCACTGCCTCTCTGTATGTGGGCAGAAGAGAACAGGCAGATCATGAGGTTTGTGTAGTAGGCTGGGATGATAATTACAGCAGGGAAAATTTTGGAAGGGTAAAACCATCTTCAAACGGAGCCTGGTTATGTAAAAACAGCTGGGGTTCGTCCTGGGGAAAAAACGGTTACTTCTGGATTTCCTATGAGGACGTGGTAAGCAACAGCAAATCAGAGTCCTGCTACAGTTTCGTGATGAAGAAAAGCGGAACCTACAGTAACCTGTATCAGTATGACGGCGGAGGTTCCATCGCGACCTATTCAGGAGATGGTGCGGCCAATATTTTCACTGCGCGGGATAAAGAAAAGATCACTGCTATCCGTGTCATGAATTACTATGACAACGAGAGTGCGACCATTACGATCTATAAAGGAGTCGAGGATGGAAAGCCGGAAAGCGGAACTAAAGTTCTGACCCAGAAGGTAACCTTTGGACAGAGTGGTTATGAAACCATTGAGTTAAAGACTCCGGTGGTGGTGAACAGCGGACAGACATTTTCGGTTTGTGTGACCTATGCAAATACAACCAAGATCTGTGTGGACGAGGATATCGATTATGGCTGGATAGCGTATGATGTAAACGTGGAAGATGGCCAAAGCTTTATTAAGAGTTCATCCTCAGGAAACTGGCAATCAACAGGACCGTCTTCCAAATACATTTCGGAACCCTGTAACGTGAGAGTGAAAGCTCTGGCAGAGCCGTTAGACGGAACAGAGGTGTTGGAGCTTACCGCACCTACAGTGAAAGCCGTGAATTCAGGAAGCGGTAGAGTTAAGCTTACCTGGAGCTCGGTTGTGGATGCGGAAGGTTACTATGTTTATCGAAAAGCCGGGGACGGAGAATATAAACTTTTGGCAGATGTGTCGGCAGATGAGACCACATATGTGAATTCCGGACTTGTCATTGGCAAACAGTATAGTTATTATGTCCTTCCTTATGCAGAAGGATATACAGCGGAAGCGTCAACGGAAGCGGTGATCAAAACGATTTTGAAAGCACCGACTAACCTGGCGCTGTCCAATACCACAGGAAGGGTAACGGTTTCCTGGACAAAGTCTGCCCGTGCCGTGAAGTATCAGATCTATCGCAGGGAAAAGAGCGGTAGCTACAGTCTGATCGCAGTGACGGGTAATACATCCTCTTATACGGATCGAAGTGCGACCAAAGGAAAAACTTATTATTATAAGATCAAAGCAGTAGCCGGCAATGGAAAGACCAGCGCCTACTCTGCGGCCAGAGGAATCAAGGTAACCAAATAGTGAGATATGAAATTACTAAAAGGGCGACTTTTTTAAGTCGCCCAAACCGCTTTATCGCATATGTTAAGCTGGATGGAAAAGAAGAAAAGGTACATGTGAAAAATACCGGACGATGTAAGGAATTGCTGGTTCCGGGAGCAACGGTTATTCTGGCAGATGGACAGAATGAGAAACGTACGACCCAATATGATCTGGTTGCAGTCTATAAGGAAGAAGATAGGCTTATTAATATGGACAGTCAGGCACCCAATAAAGTGGTGGGGGAATGGCTGACACAGACGAAACGATTTGGTGAAGTTATCAACATTCGTCCGGAGTTTTCTTATGGAGAATCCAGAATCGATTTTTATTTTGAAACCAGACAACCAGATGGCGGAATAAAGAAGAACTTAATGGAAGTAAAAGGTGTTACATTAGAGAAGCAGGGAATGTGCCGTTTCCCGGATGCCCCGACTGCTCGCGGAGTGAAACACTTGCTGGAGCTGAAAAAAGCAGCGGAGGAAGGCTTTCAGACCTATCTAATGTTTGTGCTTCAAATGGAAGCGGCTATTGGAGTGGCACCCAATGATGTGACGGATCCTGCCTTTGGACAGGCACTTCGCATGGTAACCAAGGCAGGAGTAGTACCATTAGCCTATACCTGCCATGTAAAGGAAAACGAACTGTCCATAGCGTCAGAACTTCCGGTACAGATGTGGTGATTTTGAAGAAGCCGGGAATTTTGGCAAGTATAGTACAGTACAAAAAAGAATATGGAATGCACAGTAGGAGAGAATTTATGGGAAAAAGCAGACGAGATGTAATCTTTTATGATACAGATCCGAAACGGGCTAATAATGCCGGTAAGGATGTGGCACAGTTATGTGTACCCCGTGTGGTTTCCAATCCGCGAGATCTAAAGGCAGAGCTGGAAAAAAGAGATCCGGATATGCTTGTATATATAGAACATCCGGCAAGCTATCGCGATTTAAGTGAGATTAAAAAAATATTGGATCACCCCAAATATGCATTCTTACGCACGATACTTGCAACCCAGACCTTTGGACGGGATAATCTGGTGGATTATTTCCCGAGTGAGAAAATCACTGTGCATAATATTATGGAGCGAACCGATAATTATTTTGATAGACTGAAGGCAATTTTTGAAGAAATTGATGAAGATCCACAGGTTCTGGTAGTGGATCCTGATCGGGACAGACGCAATGAGATCATTGCCAAATTGGAAGACAGCTGTCATGCGGTGGGAGTGGATTCTGCAGAAGACGTGGCGCTTTTTCCGGAGTTTTTTGTGCCGGATGTGATTTTTGTGCAGCAAGAGCAAACCGATTCTGATGGGTTAGAATGCAGTGATAAGCTTCGCCAAAATCCTAATTTTGCCAAAGCCGCTTTTGTAATGATCGCAGAGTCGGTAGATAAGCAGCAACTTCGGCAATGTATCCAAAAGAAAATCAGGGGATTTTTGTTGCAGTCTTCTCAGCCCGAGGAGTTAAGAGCAAAGATTTCTGACCTAATGGGAGAAAAAGAGGCTCCAAAGATAAAAAGAACGGTTCTGGCAGTGGATGATGATGTGATGATCCTGAAAACATTGCAGAGCATTTTAGGGGATGAGTTCCGGGTAGTAGCGGTCAACGGCGGGGATCAGGCGTTAAAGTATACTGCTGATCATGTGCCGGATCTGGTTTTGCTGGATTATGAAATGCCGGGAATGAATGGTATTTATGTGCTGCGTAAGTTACGTATGGATGCCCGGTTTAATCAGTGCCCGGTGGTGATGCTGACGGGAAATAAAACCAGAGAAACAGTGGTGGAATGTATCCAGTGCGGAGCACAGGGGTACCTTACCAAGCCGGTGACACCGCTGTCTCTTAAGCTGAGACTACGTCAGTATCTGGGAGAAGTACAAGGTTAATTTAGATATAGGATAATAAAAAGGAGAGAAAAAATGAATAAGGAGTTTTTGTTTGAAATGCTGCAAACAGCTTCTGTTTCGGGAAATGAACAGGAACTGGAGCATAAGATCTATGATTACATGCAGGATAAGGTTGATGAAGTTCGTTCCGATGAACTGTCTAATGTAACGGCAGTGGTAAATCCGGAAGAGGAATTCAAAGTGCTTCTTACCGGACATGCAGATGAGATCGGTCTGATGGTAACGGCTGTAACAGGCGAAGGAATGTTAAAGGTAACTAACATCGGTGGGATCTACACCAACGGCTATCCCGGACACAAGGTTCGGGTTCATACGAAAAACGGTGTGATCTACGGCGCAGTAGTCAATAACCATGACCTGAGCAAAAAGAGTGATATGAAGGCAAAGGATCTTACCATTGATATCGGCGCAAACAGCAAGGAAGAGGCTTTAAAAGTAGTTTCCCTGGGAGATACCATTACCCATGATACCGATGTCAGAGAACTTCTGAATGATAAGATCACAGGGCGGGCGTTAGATGACCGTCTGGGAGCTTTTATCGTAATGGAAGCAGTGGCACTGGCTAAGAAAAAAGGCTGTAAGATCGGTGCTTATGCTACCTCTACCACAGGGGAAGAAACTACTTGCAACGGAGCTTATTTTGCCGCATCCAGGGTAAAACCCAACATTGCCATTGCAGTGGATGTGACTTACACCAGTGACTATCCGGGTGAGGACGTAGCTGATACCGGAGATGTCAGAGTCGGAGGCGGTCCGGTGATCTGTAATAATCCTTCTATCCATAAGATCGTCAATGAACGTCTTGCCGGGGCAGCAGAAAAACTGAACATGAAGGTACAGTGGGAAGCAGCCAACGGACGCACCGGAACAGATGGTGATATCATGCATAAGACCGGCGTGGGTGTACCGTTTGCCCTGGTGTCTATTCCGCTTCGTTATATGCATAACCCGGATGAAGTGGGAAGCTTAAAGGATATTGAACAGTGTATCGAATTGCTGGCACAGTTCTTGTGCGACTGCAGTGCGGACATGAACCTGAAATATTTCTAGAAGAAACCAAAGAAAAAACTGCCGGTGACGGCAGCATGGAGTAGTAGTAGTGAGACAATTGATAAATGGTGCGAAGGATGGAATCCCTATTGCACTGGGATATATATCCGTTTCCTTTACCTTTGGATTGATGGCGGTGGACTGTGGCCTTTACTGGTGGCAGGCACTGCTGATTTCCATGTCTAATCTGACCAGTGCAGGACAGTTTGCTGGTCTGGGAATTATGGTAGCAGGAGGCGGTCTTATTGAGATGGCGGTAACACAGTTTGTCATCAATCTTCGTTATGCATTGATGGCCATCAGCCTTTCTCAGAACGTGGATAAAAAAGTGTCCGGTATTTACCGGTGGATCTTCGGTTTTGGAATCACCGATGAGATTTTTGCAGTGTCTGTCAGTAAAGCGTACAAGGTAAGCCGCAGCTATCTTACAGGGATCATCAGTGTATCCTATATTGGATGGGCGCTGGGAACCCTGCTGGGAGCCTTATTGGGAGGAATTTTACCCCAAAGTGTAAATGCGGCATTGGGACTGGCGATTTACGGAATGTTCATAGCCATTGTTACACCCCGGGTGAAATGCGACCGCAGGGTTGCCATTGTAGTGTTGATTGCCGTGGTGTTGAGTTGTATTTTTAAGTGGTGTCCGGGATTTTCCAAAATATCCTCCGGATTTGTGATCATCATCTGTTCCGTGACAGCCTCTCTTGTGGGAGCATGGCTGTTTCCGGCGCAGGAGGAGAAGGGGGAGAAGGCATGAAACAGAGCGGTTTATTCTTCGTGTATCTTTTGGTGATGGCGGGGGTGACGTATCTCATCCGGGCGTTGCCTTTTGTACTGGTGAAAAATGAGATCACCAATCCCAGGATCAAGGCATTTCTGGATTATATACCCTATGCGGTCCTGGCTTCCATGACATTTCCGGCGATCCTGTATGCCACCTCATCCGTGATCTCCGCAGCTTGCGGGCTGGTGGCAGCACTTATCCTGGCACTTCGTAAGAAAAGCCTGATCACAGTGGCACTGGCTTCCTGCGCCGTGGTGTTCGTGGCAGAATATGTCATGAATCTGATGGGAGTATTATAATGATGTAGGAACTTTGAGGTGACGGTGGTCACCTCATTGTAGATTGGAGGATCTTTTGGGAGCTTATTCAGAGTGCGAACAGTGTATGAATTACGGATATGATGAAGAACTGGATGAATATGAGTGCCAGGTGTATTTAGATGAAGACGATCTTGCCCGGTATATGAGCAGGGAGCACAAAGCCTGCCCGTTTTTCCAGGGCGGGGACGAATATAAGATCGTCCGAAAACAGATGTGATCATGGAAAAAGCGCAGACAGGAAGGTATCTGCCTGTCGGTAAAAAGGTGATAGGGGGAAAAGCAATGATTGAAGTGATCAGGGAAGAACAGTACCGGGTAAGTAATTGGTCCGGTGGAAAAACAAAGGAGCTGTATCTTTGGCCTGCAGATGGAAGCTATGCAGACAGAGATTTCCGGGTACGGATAAGCTCTGCAACCGTGGAACTTCCGGAGTCTGATTTTACATATCTAAAGGGAGTGCAGCGGTATCTGATGAATCTGTCCGGTAAGATGGTTTTAACCATCAATGACGGAGAAGAGGTGGACATGAAAGACGGACGGATCCTGCATTTTTCCGGAGAGGACAAGGTGCATTGCGTGGGCTGCGCAACGGATTTCAACCTGATGCTAAAAGGGGCAGAGGGAAGGATGTTTGCTTTAAAATCCGGTGAAAGCTGTAGAATGAAAAAAGAGTGCGAATATTTTGTATACGGAGCGCAATCCTTTCGCCTGACAGGAGCAGACGGAACACAGACAACTGTCAAGAAGGGTGAAAGCTGTTACCTGTGTGGGGAGGATGGCAATTTCGTGCCGGAGGGATTCGAAGGTGTGATCCCGGCAGTAGAGATCAGTAAGAAAGAAGGAATTTAGTGTGCGTGAAATGGAATTTAAAATGGAGCGCCCCGGATTATGTAAACCCGGAGATGTGCTGGAGGTAACGGAAGGAAAACTTCCTACATCCTATTACTATACATTGGGTAAATCCTATGCCATGTCGGGCAATTTTACCCAGAGTGAGCGTCTGAAATCACGGCAGGGAACGGTGACCGATGTAAGAGAAACGGAGTCAGGATATTACGTAACCGTGGAATTTGACGAATAAGCAGGTTGGATCTGATATACAGGGTGAAATGAGCCTGCAGGTAAGCCGTTACCTGTCAGGAATTAGAAAACGCCGGAGCAGCAAGTGTGTAAGTGTGTGGGTGCTGCCCCGGCGTCTTTATATTAGATTGAAATCCGATTGGGATTTGCTGACTTACAAAAGTTCATATTTTTTCACAAAGCCGATTCCCAATGCGTGAGGACCGGTGTGGACTGCAGTGATGGCACCGATATCAATGGAAAAATCGGAACCTTCTTTGCGTTCCATCAACTCCAGAGGGAAGCGTTCACATACCATATCGCGGAAGGATTTTCCTTCTTCGGCATCATAGCCGTGTCCTACGGTAAAAAGATAATCCTCGAAGTTATGATCCGCTGAAGAGAAGAACTTCTCGGTGTAGTTTAATACATCGTCAATGGAACGTTTTCTGGTGCGGCTGATTCCACCGATACCCAGTTTTCCGTGTTCCAGAATAAGAAGAGGACGTAAGTTTAATTTTCCTGCTGCAGTGGTTGCCAGCTTGCCGATCCTGCCACCTTTTCTAAGATATTCCAAAGAACCAACGGTGAAGATAATGACGCCGCTGTCAACGAGGGCCGGCATCTTGGCATTCATCTGCTCAAAAGTAAGCCCATTGTCCCGCATCCGGATCATTTCCTCCAACACCAAAGCCTGGGAAACCGTGTCCTGAAGAGAATCGTAAACAGCAATCTGTGCATCCGGATACTCTTCCATGATCATGTCATAAGCTGTGTGGGCGGAACCGAAAGAACCGCTCAGGGTATTAGTAATGGTAATACAGATGGCACTGTCGCCGGCCTTTACGATTTCCTCAAACTTATTATAATAATCTTCCACGGATGGAAGTGAGGACTTGGGAAAAGCGTTCAGATCCACCATTTGATGGTAGAATTCGGCACGATCAACTTCCACTTTGTCCTTGTAATAAGTCTCTCCGTCAAAGGTGACGTATAGAGGAATTAACTCCACCTGATGCTCTGCTGCATAGGAAGCAGACAGATCGCAGGCACTGTCGCTTAATAATCTAATCATATGTTTCTCTCCTTAACATCAATATTATATCATGTAGTTTTTGAAACTACAAGATGTAATTTTTAAGTATTTTAACTCCGGAGAGCAATTGAATAAGGAATCGAAATATGGTACATTAGTAAGCATAAAACAGGAGGGATCGTCATGGCAAGGTCGGAGAATCAGAAGTTAAAACTCATAACGTTAAGGGATATCCTTTTGCAGAAAACCGATGAGGAACATCCCATGAATACCCAGCAGCTCATTGAGGAACTGGCAAAGCAGGGGATCAGGGCGGAACGTAAGAGTATTTATCAGGATATCGAAGCATTGGAAGAAACCGGATTGGAGATCATGAAACTTAGCGGCCGCTCCAATGAATATTATGTGGCCGGACGGGAGTTTGAACTTCCGGAGTTGAAGATGCTGGTAGATGTGGTCCAGGCGGCAAAGTTCATTACCGAGAAAAAATCCCGCCAGTTAATCGACAAACTGGAAAAGCAAACCAGTGTATATGAGGCAAAACAGCTGTCCCGTGACGTGGTAGTCGCCAACCGGTCCAAAACCGCCAACGAGAATATTTTCTACAATGTGGATGTGATCCACCATGCTATCTCCCAGGACAGGCAGATCACTTTTTGTTATTATGAGTGGAACGTGAAAAAAGAATTCGTCCCCCGCAAAAATGGGGAATTATACCATATCAGTCCCTGGGCTTTGATCTGGGACGATGAGAATTATTATCTGCTGGGCTATGATGCACAAGCCGGTCTTATGAAGCACTATCGTGTGGATAAAATGAAAAAGATTGATGAAACCGTGGAAAAAAGAGAAGGCCGCAAAGAAATGGAACACTTCGATCTGGCATCCTTCTGTAAGTCCACCTTTGGCATGTTTGCAGGGGAGGAGACCATGATATCGGTAACCGGAGAGGAAGCCATGGTGGGAATCCTCATTGACCGGTTCGGAACGGAAATCACCATAAGACCTTTAGAGGCAAACCGGTTCGAGGCCCGGATCCCGGTAAAAGTCAGCCCTCAGTTTTTTGGATGGGTGGCAGCACTGAACAATAAAATACAAATTGCCTCACCCGACTGGGTGAGGCAACAATACAAAGACTATTTATCTGATCTGTTAGAACAGCTTTAGTCCGCGGCGGCCAGGGGCCGACATCAAAGACTCTGCGCAGGCAGGCTGCAGGGCAGCCGCCGCTCTAGCGTTTACACTTAATAGACGCTTCCACAAAACCTTTGAATAACGGATGCGGACGGTTTGGTCTTGATTTTAATTCCGGATGTGCCTGGGTTGCAACGAACCATGGGTGGTCCGGAATTTCTATCATTTCCACGATCCTTCCGTCCGGAGAAAGTCCGGAAAGCTTCATGCCGTGCTCGGTTAAAGTGCTGCGGAAGTCGTTGTTTACTTCATAACGGTGACGATGACGTTCATGGATAGTCTCTTCGCCATACAGTTTATAAGCTAAGCTGGTCTTGTCCAGAACACAGGGATAAGAACCTAACCGTAAGGTTCCTCCGATATCGTCCACACCTTCCTGATCCGGCATCAATGCAATTACCGGATGAGTAGTGGAAGGATCTAACTCGATGCTGTGAGCATCATTATAGCCGCATACGTGACGGGCAAATTCCACGATGGATAACTGCATACCCAGACACAGTCCCAGGAAAGGAACCTTATGGGTTCTTGCATATTCAATAGCAGCCAGTTTTCCGTCGATTCCGCGACTTCCGAATCCGCCGGGAACCAGAATACCCTGGGCATCACCCAGAAGTTCGTCCACGTTGTCTGTAGTTACGGTCTCAGAATCGATCCACTTGATGTTTACGGTAGCACGTTCCGCGATACCGCCATGCTTTAATGCTTCGGCTACAGAAATGTAAGCATCGTGAAGCTGGATATATTTACCAACCAGGGCAATGGTCACTTCCTTATTCGGAGTGCGCAGAGCCTGTACCATATCTTCCCAGTCTTTTAAGTCCGGTTTCGGGCAATCTAAATGCAGACACTCGCAGGCAACCTGAGCCAGGTTTTCTTTTTCCATGGCAAGAGGCGCTTCATACAGATATTCCACATCCAGATTCTGCAATACGTGATTGCTTGGGACGTTACAGAATAAAGCGATCTTATCCTTTAAGCCCTGATCAAGAGGCAGTTCGGAACGGCATACGATGATGTCCGGCTGGATTCCCATTCCCTGCAGTTCTTTTACACTGGCCTGGGTGGGCTTTGTTTTTAACTCACCGGAAGCCTTGATGTATGGGATCAGGGTAACGTGGATCAGGATCACATTTTCTTTTCCCACTTCGTGCTGGAACTGACGGATGGACTCAAGGTAAGGCTGGCTTTCGATATCACCTACGGTACCGCCCACTTCAATAATGGCGATTTCCGTCTCATCTGTGGAGAAATTACGATAAAAGCGACTCTTGATCTCATTGGTGATGTGAGGGATGACCTGAACGGTTCCACCGCCGAAGTCTCCGCGACGCTCCTTCTGCAATACGGACCAGTAGATCTTACCGGTGGTCACATTGGAATTTTTGGTCAGATTTTCATCGATGAAACGCTCGTAGTGACCCAGATCCAGGTCGGTTTCCGCACCATCGTCGGTGACAAACACTTCACCGTGCTGAACCGGATTCATGGTTCCCGGGTCAATGTTGATGTACGGATCGAATTTCTGCATGGTAACCCGAAAACCGCGGGCCTTCAGCAGACGTCCCAAAGATGCAGCCGTGATTCCTTTTCCAAGTCCGGATACCACACCGCCGGTGACAAAGACATATTTTACTGGCATATTGTTTCCTCCTTATGCAAAACCACATTTATATCATTTCTATAATCCTAAAAATAAATAACCAACTTATTATATCGCGAAAGAGGAAAATAATCTACTCATATTTTATAAAAACTTTAGATTGTTCTGAAATTCTTAAGGAACAAATCGTTGATTTTATGTTGTCTAAACAATATAATAGAGATAACTGTTGTAAAAAACAGTTCATATATAACAGGAGGATAACATGGATAACAGACAATCGGGAAATGACAGGAATCCTAATCAGGGTTCCGATCAGAATAACCAGAACGGAAATAACAAGAAAAACGGTCGTTCTCTGTTCTCACTGCTGATGGTAGGTCTGGTGGTTCTGTTTTTCGTTACCATGATCCAGAGCCAGTTGTCGGGATACTCCACCAAGGAGATCTCTTATACAGAATTTCTGGAGATGGTGAAGAATGATGAGGTAAAATCTGTAGAATTTACCACAAGACAGATCAACATTACCCCAAAGACCACCAGGGAAATGGAAGGAGATACTTCCGATACCCGGCAGGATCTTTTTGGACTGACCGAAACGGAAAGCACCTACCGTTATGAAACGGGACTTATCAACGACGCGGATCTTCTTCCGCTGTTAAAAGAGCATAACGTGGAGATCGTAGCAGATATTCCGGAAGATACGGCAAATTATATTTACAGTTTTTTGAGTATCGTTCTTCCTATCGTGCTCATGGTGTGGTTGGCGAACTCCCTGATGAAACGGATGGGAAGCGGCCCGATGGGAATGAGCAAGAGCAATGCCAAGGTTTACGTGGAGAAATCCACCGGAGTGACCTTTGCGGATGTGGCAGGACAGGAAGAAGCCAAGGAATCCCTGCAGGAAGTAGTGGATTTCCTTCATAATCCTAAGAAGTATTCCGAGATTGGAGCAAAGCTCCCCAAAGGAGCGCTTTTGGTGGGACCTCCGGGAACCGGTAAAACCTTACTTGCCAAGGCTGTGGCAGGAGAGGCCAAGGTGCCGTTTTTCTCCATCGCAGGTTCCGATTTCGTGGAGATGTTCGTAGGTATGGGAGCCAAGAGAGTAAGGGATCTGTTCCAGGAAGCCAACAAACAGGCACCCTGTATTATTTTCATCGACGAGATCGATGCCATCGGTAAGAGCCGTGATTCCAGATACGGAGGCGGCAACGATGAGCGGGAACAGACCTTGAACCAGCTGCTTGCAGAAATGGACGGTTTTGATACCTCCAAGGGTCTTTTGATCTTAGCAGCTACCAACCGGCCGGAAGTATTGGACAAAGCGTTATTAAGACCGGGTCGTTTCGACCGTCGGATCATTGTAGATAAACCGGATCTTAAAGGAAGGATCGATACCTTAAAAGTGCACTCCAAGAACGTACTTATGGACGATACCGTGGATCTGGAGGCCATTGCACTGGCAACCAGCGGGGCCGTGGGATCGGATCTTGCCAATATGATCAACGAGGCTGCCATTAACGCGGTAAAACACGGACGGAAGTTCGTAAATCAGGCAGACCTTCTGGAGTCCGTAGAAGTGGTCATTGCAGGAAAAGAAAAGAAAGACCGCATCATGAACGCCCAGGAAAAGAAAGTGGTAGCTTACCACGAGGTGGGTCATGCCCTGGTAACAGCATTGCAAAAAGATGCAGAGCCGGTACAGAAGATCACCATTGTACCCCGTACTAAAGGTGCGCTGGGCTATGTAATGCAGACACCGGAAGAGGAAAAATACCTGATGACCAAGGCAGAACTCAATGCCCGTCTGGTAACTTTTATGGCAGGTCGTGCCGCAGAGGAGCTGGTGTTTGATTCTGTGACCACCGGTGCTTCCAATGATATCGAGCAGGCTACCAACATTGCAAGAGCCATGATCACCCAGTACGGAATGAGTGAGAAATTCGGACTCATGAGTCTGGAATCTGTGGAAAGCAAATACTTAGACGGTCGTGCTACCATGAATTGTGGTGAAGCTACGGCGGCAGAGATTGATGAGGAAGTAAAAGAACTTCTGAAGAGAAGTTATGATAAAGCATTTGAACTGCTGAAGGAAAACCGTGAGATCTTAGACAAGATCGCCGGATTCCTGTATGAGAAAGAAACCATCACAGGAAAAGAATTCATGCAGATCTTCCGGGAAGCAAGGGGCGAAGAGCAGGAAAGTGTGCAGCCGGGAGAAGATATTTTTGAAGAAGAGTAAGTAATCGTAAGATGTGCCGGAGGAAGGATCCTCCGGCATTACGAGGTTTTAAGACAAATGGCAGGAACAGAGTTTAATTTTGAAGAAGAATTGAAAAAACTTCCGGGAAAGCCCGGAGTCTACATCATGCATGGTCAATCGGATGAGATCATCTATGTGGGAAAAGCGATTTCGTTAAAGAACCGTGTGCGCCAGTATTTTCGAAAAGGCGCAGACGGAAGAGCCAAGATCGAGAAAATGATGCCCCAGGTGTCCCGTTTTGAATACATCGTGACAGACTCGGAGTTAGAGGCTCTGGTACTGGAAAATAATCTTATCAAGGAACATAGCCCGAAATACAACACCATGTTAAAGGATGGCAAAACCTATCCGTTTATCAAGGTGACGGTGGGGGATGAGTATCCCCGCCTTGTATTTTCCAGACAGATGAAAAAGGATAAGTCCAAATATTTTGGCCCTTATACCAGTGCAGGAGCCGTAAAAGATACCATTGATCTTTTACAGAAGCTTTATCATATCCGCAGCTGTAACCGTTGCCTGCCCAGAGATACGGGAAAACAGCGCCCCTGCTTAAACTATCATATCAAGCAGTGTGATGCCCCCTGCCAGGGGTATATCAGCAAGGAGGACTATCAGAAAAACGTGGCGGACGCCATGGAGTTTTTGAATGGCCATTATGATAAAGTCCGTAATCTTCTTACGGAGAAAATGCAGCAGGCATCCGAAAACATGGAGTTTGAAGATGCTGCTGTTTATAGGGATCTTCTTAACAGCGTAAATCAGGTGGCCCAGAAACAGAAGATCACCAATTCCGATCTTGAGGACCGGGATATTGTGGCTATGGCCATGGACGGTGCCGATGCCGTGGTCCAGGTGTTTTTTGTCCGCGGAGGAAAACTCATGGGCAGAGAGCATTATTATATGAATATTGCCACAGACGATACCGGAGAAGAAGTATTAAACAGTTTCTTAAGCCAGTATTATGGAGGGACACCCTTTTTGCCGCGGGAGATCATGGTGGACAGGATGCCGGAAAACCATGAGGAACTGGAAAAATGGCTCTCTGAAAAACGCGGCGGAAAGGTCAGCATTCTGGAACCCAAGATCGGACAGAAGGAAAAACTTGTGGAACTGGCGGCACAAAATGCCCTGCTGGTGTTAAGCAAAGACAGGGAGCGTCTGAAACGGGAAGAGGCCCGGACAAAAGGAGCCATGAAGGAACTGGCGGATCTACTGGACCTGCCGGGATTATCCAGAGTGGAAGCCTTTGATATCTCCAATATCAGCGGATTTTTAAGTGTGGGTTCTATGGTGGTGTTTGAGGACGGAAAGCCGAAGAAAAACGATTACCGTAAATTCCGGTTACGGACTGTATCGGGACCGGATGACTATGCTTCCATGAGGGAAGTTCTTACCAGACGGTTTGAACACGGACTGAAGCAGCGTCAGGAAAGCGGTGAAGAGGAAGTAAGCGGTTTTTCCCGCTTTCCGGATCTTATTATGATGGATGGAGGAAAAGGCCAGGTAAATATTGCCTGCGAAGTGTTAGAAGAGTTAGGTCTGTCCATTCCGGTATGCGGAATGGTGAAAGATGACCGGCACCGGACCCGTGGCCTATATTTTCACAATCAGGAATTGCCGATCGCTTCCGGTACAGAAGGGTTTAAACTGATCACCCGGGTGCAGGACGAAGCACACCGGTTCGCTATTGAGTACCATCGAAGCCTTAGGGGGAAGAATCAGGTGAAATCGGTGCTGGATGAAATTGAAGGCATTGGACCCAAACGACGAAGAGCATTGATGAAAAAATTTGAATCCATAGATGACATCAAAAGGGCAACCGTAGAAGAATTAAGGGAAGTTGACGGCTTTAATGCTTCTTGTGCCCAGTCGGTTTATGACTTTTTCCATGTTGAAGAGCCTTGACGGATGTGGTAAACTAACAAGGTAGGAATGCGTTTGATGGTGCAGTAGCCAGGGAGAGAAGGAGCGGCAGGAAACGTATGGAAGAATTGCATGTAAGTAACGTTCAGAAACGATTCGGATTAAAGAATTTTACGGCGGAACTGGATGTTACCCGAAAGACAATCGTAGAACCGGACATCAATCGTCTGGCATTGCAGCTTACAGGTTTTTTCAATCATTTCCAGGAGACCCGTGTCCAGCTCATTGGTATGGTGGAGTACACATACCTGATGGATATGACACCGCAGGCAAGGCATGAGATCTATCAGAAGATCTTTTCCTATGACCTGCCCTGCATCATTTTTTCCAGATCATTAATGCCGGAAGACGATCTCATTAAGATCGCTTCAGAGCACGGAGTCCCTGTTCTGGGAACGAATCAGCCTACCGGCGCGTTTATGGCGGAGCTGATCTATTACCTGAATTCCGAATTGGCACCCTGTATTTCCGTGCATGGAGTGTTAGTGGATGTGTATGGTGAAGGAGTATTGATCACCGGCGAAAGCGGCATCGGTAAAAGCGAGGCAGCTCTGGAATTGGTCCGCAGAGGCCATCGTCTGGTGGCGGATGACGCTGTAGAGATTCGTCGGATCAATGAACACACCTTATCCGGAAGTGCACCGGAGATCACCAAGAATCTCTTAGAGGTTCGCGGAATCGGTATCATTGATGTAAAAATGCTGTTTGGTGCTGAGAGCGTCAAAGAAAAGCAGAATATAGATTTGGTTTTGAAATTGTCGGAATGGACCGGCAAGGCAGAATTTGACCGTATCGGTCTGGAAGAAGAATATGTGGAGTTTCTGGGGAATAAGGTAGTATGCCAGTCTCTTCCCATCAGACCGGGACGGAACGTGGCGGTGATCGCCGAAGTGGCGGCTGTCAATCACCGTCAGAAGAAAATGGGTTACAATGCAGCCAAGGAATTATATCGCCGGCTGCAGGATAACATAGAAAAGAACACGAAAGGGGAAGAATAATGGAGAGAAAAAATGCCTGGGCAAAGTATGAAGGCGAATCATTAAAGAAAGTCATGGATTTTGCAGATGACTACAGAAAATTCATTTCTGACTGCAAAACCGAAAGAGAGTGCGTAGACGAGATCATTCGTCTGGCAGAAAAAGAAGGATTCAAGAACATCGAGGAACTTATCGAAGGTAAGAAGACTCTCAAAGCGGGGGACAAAGTTTACGCAAACAATATGGGTAAGACCATTGCACTGTTTGTAGTGGGTAAGAAACCATTGGAGGAAGGAATGAACATCGTAGGTGCTCATATCGATTCTCCACGTATGGACTTAAAGCAGAATCCGTTATACGAAGATACAGACTTCGCTCTGCTGGATACACATTACTACGGTGGTGTTAAGAAATACCAGTGGGTGACCATGCCGCTTGCGCTTCACGGAGTTTTCGCAAAGAAAGACGGAAGTGTGGTAAAAGTTAATATCGGTGAGAAACCGGAAGATCCGGTATTCTGCATAACCGACCTTCTGGTTCACTTATCAGCTGATCAGATGGGCAAGAAAGCCGGAGAGGTAATCGAAGGCGAAAACCTGGATCTTTTGATCGGAAGCATCCCGGGACCGGAAAAAGATGCAGACGACAAGGATATCAAGGAAAGAGTAAAAGCTAACATCATGAAGATCCTTGAGAAAGAATACGGCGTAGAGGAAGAAGACTTCCTTTCTGCAGAGATCGAAGTAGTTCCGGCAGGACCTGCAAGAGATCTTGGATTCGACAGAAGCATGATCTTAGGATACGGACATGATGACAGAGTATGTGCTTATCCATCCTACAGAGCAATGTTAAATCTGGGAACACCGGAGAGAACCTGCTGCTGCTTACTGGTAGATAAGGAAGAGATCGGAAGCTGTGGTGCTACCGGTATGTCCTCTAAATTCTTCGAGAATACTGTTGCAGAAGTTATGAATTTAACAGGAGACTACTGTGAGTTAAAGGTTCGCAGAGCCCTGAAGAATTCCTTCATGTTATCTTCTGACGTAAGTGCCGGATATGATCCACTGTTCCCATCCGTAATGGAGAAAAAGAACACTGCAT
>JBJEKY010000063.1:0-1706 GCA_051878875.1 Lachnospiraceae bacterium
ACCCACCAGCTTGGTTGCATTGGTCAAATCTACTTTCCTAAGGTTATAATCACACCAAAAATATACGTACTGAAGCTTTTTGCAGCTTGATACCTTCAGGCTGGAAGCCGCAATATTGTATGTCTCCAGTACCCTTAAATTTGCAAACCGGTTTACATTCACGGTACTGCCCCTGGTATAAGCGATGCTTAACCGCATCAGATTCGAAGCTTTCGTGGGAAGCTTTATCGTAGCTTTCTGAAAATAGGCGCCGGCCACCGTTAAATCCACCACTGCACTACACTTGCTGACATCAATGGTTTTCAGTGACGCATTCTTCCAGGAGCCTCCCGTTTCCGATTCCACGGTAATCCTCTTTGCATAAGGAGCTATCAGTTTAAAACTTTTCGTCGAAAACTCATGCAGATTCACCCAGCTGATCCCTTTATATGCCGTCAGATCCATTACCGTTCCGGTGTAATCTCTTAGATCCAACATGGTAACCCAGGGCAAATGGCTTAACCCCTTCAAACCGGAAATCTTGGTCTGATAGGATAGTTGCTTAAACTGTTTCTCATACTTACCGTTATATTTTGAATACTTATAATTGCACAGATAGCTGATCTGTACTATCTCCGAAGGGTCCAGCCAGCCATCTTTATTGACATCATAATAGTATTTTTTTCCGTTACTATCGCAAGTATAGTAGCCTGTTTTTAACAGCTGATATAATCCCGGGAAATTGGTTTTGTTGATCTTTACAAAATCAAATTCTTTCCGCTCCATACTATACGGCTTTCCGTCTACATACCGATTGATACCGTTCCAGCACACACCGTCTACATACTCACCATACACCTTGTCGCCTACTTTCAGACCCGTTAAAGTCGTAGCCTGTTCTGAGGTATCGCCCTCCACACTTTCAATGGTTCCTACCGTACGGATCCTTGCATAGAGCTTCTTGCCGTTACTTCCCAGCACGGAAACCGGAACCTTGTATGTATATTCCGATTGATCTTTCTGATAGGTATCCAGAACGTACGTTGTCCGTTTTTCTTCCGAAAACTCAGGATCCGTGGACAGTTCCAGTTCAAATCCCTGTATGCTTATCAAACGGTTACCATCAAAATCTTCCAGGCTGCTGTAATTCTGATAATTCCACTCTACGATGATCTTGCCGTTTTTGATGGATTCCATTCTCAGGTTGTATGGATTAATTTCCTGAAAAATGCCGATCGTATCTTCCGTGATCCCGGATGCATTTACATCCATGGAACCAGACATCGCCATGCAAAAAATCGTCACTAACGCCCCTAAAAGCACTTTTGCTCTCTTCATAATTTGTCACCTCATCTGTAGTCAAAACCGGTTATTCAGTGTTCATCAAACCCGGGCCATGTGCCCAGGAAAATTCAATTCTATAAACCTAGTTTTTGCTCTCTCGGAATCACCTGCGCGAAAAAACGGATTCTTGCTCGATTTTTCGCTATTTTCCTGTCTCTGACGATATAAAAATCGTTGGAATAGCGAAGTCTAACTGAAATCAATAATTTTTCGCTCCATTTTTCATTTTCTTAGCGAAAAATCCTGTAGTATCCTCAAAAAATCGCTATTTGAGGATTTTTAGACTCCTGCCAACAGGATATTTAGCGATTTTTTACTTCCTACATGGATTTTTCGCTCATCTGCAGCTACAGCAGATCGCTACAATAAAAAACGAGAGACCG
>JBJEKY010000063.1:1806-3023 GCA_051878875.1 Lachnospiraceae bacterium
ATTTTTCGCTCATCTGCAGCTACAGCAGATCGCTACAATAAAAAACGAGAGACCGCCGGACCTTTCTCTGGCTTTCTCTCGCATGGAGTCGGGATGACAGGATTTGAACCTGCGACCTCACGGCCCCCAGCCGTGCGCTCTAGCCAAACTGAGCCACATCCCGTTTATTCAATTGTTGACCATCCTAATGGTCGCTATCTGCTTTTTCATACTTACATATCCGATTGAATCCGGTTCCAAAATCCTTGCATCGACTCTCACGATTTGCACCGTTATCTTTCCTGGAACAATTCAATCTCTTCTCCCAGAGGCCCCTTGCAAAAAGCAATCCTTGCAGGAAACGCCGGTGTTGAAGCGATCTCAATATCCTTCGGTTCCACGAATACCTCAAATCCCGCTTCTCTTACCGCTTTCACACAGGCATCCACATCCTCGGTTGCCAATGCAAAATGTCCGATCACGCCTTTGTCTCTGGTATGCCCGCCTTCCGAGAAGATCTCAATAATGCCGGAACCTGTATCCAACATTGTTCCGGCATTCCATGTCCTGATCACCGGAATCTGCAAAATATCTTTGTAAAAGCTTACCGCTCTTTGATATTCTTCTTCCCCACAGCATCTCATAGATACGTGATGGATTCCTTTCACCAGACTCATACTTTACTCCTCTTTATACTCAGTGGCGACCCGCTATCCCAACCGGCGGTCATACGACCCAACGGTTCTAGGTAAACAACGGTTTTAACAACATCACCAGTCCCACAATAATAAGAATCGGCAATGCCAGATAAACCAATCCGCCCACTACTAATGCAATGAGGACAATGGGAAACAGGACGCAGGTCAAAAGAACCTTTGCGATGCCCCAGGCTGCTCCAATAGCAAACCAGGCTAATTTTCCCACTACTGCCAGTAACAATATCACAAATAACAATGTCATCATAACATCCACCTCCACTGATTCAGAAGTTATTATCTCTTCCGTATGTCCCTACTATAACACTTCTGCCGGTAAACGCAATGGATTTTCGGTAAGTGGTCGATTTTGGATGCCAAGATGCACGAAAAAGCATATCAACGCTTCTTGGAAGCGCTACAGTTCTATTATACAGATTTTTCTCATAAAAACAAGCCCCGAAAATTTATTCCGCTTTCATGGCCCGATATCCGATCACCACCGCCCATACATACGCACAGGTTTTGGGGATCATGAGCATT
>JBJEKY010000064.1:0-17242 GCA_051878875.1 Lachnospiraceae bacterium
TGGATCTTGCACTAAATGGAAAAAAGAGAAGTACAAAAACAGAAGCGAACAGACCGGTGGAAGGATCATTTTTTGAGGCCTTGGCACAAAACCAGTATGGTACCAGAGAGAACTCACAACAAGAAAAAAAGCAGTCAGAGGATAACAAAGAAGCCTGGAAAGAGGCTCAGGATAACTCTCATTGGTTTGTAGATGAAAATATTGGAACACACATTGATACGGCCGGCTAAATACCGGCTGTATTTTTTGTGTGGAAAGAGAGATAATACAATATAACCTGGAACGAAATGATTGCAAAAGCAGTGGAAAACAGCCGGAAAATGGAATAGATTAGTAGAAAAATTACTTGACGCAGATGCAGGCATTTGCTATAATACACATTGTTAGTGTGGTGCCATGGCCAAGTGGTAAGGCAAAGGTCTGCAACACCTCTATCCCCGGTTCAAATCCGGGTGGCACCTTTAGCTCATGCATTCTGTAAGAGTGCATGGGCTTTTTCAATGCAACATAAATTAGGTAAGATAAATAATATAAGTTTTAATGGAATAAGGAGTATGTACATTTCATTATGGAAAAGAGACTAACGAAAACACAGGCTCTGGCGTTGGGTTTTTTTGTGATCATTATGCTGGGCGCTTTGTTATTGATGTTGCCTATTTCCAGTAAGGATGGACAGTTTACTAGTTTTATAGATGCATTATTTACATCCACCAGTGCTACCTGCGTAACCGGTCTGGTTGTTGCAGATACTTTCAGCAAATGGACGCTGTTTGGGCAATTAGTGATTTTGGCAGAGATCCAGATTGGCGGTCTGGGATTTATGACCATTGGTGTAGGATTTGCCATTGTTTTGAATCATCGTATCGGTCTGTGGACCAGAGGAACACTGCAGGAGTCTGTAAATATTGACAAATTAGGTGGTATTGTAAAACTGGTTCGGGAAGTGATCAATGGAACGATCCTGATCGAAGGGGTTGCGGCAATCATACTGACAATTTGTTTTTTGAGGGATTTTCCTCTGGGAACGGCTATATATTACGGAATCTTTCATTCCGTTTCCGCATTTTGTAATGCAGGTTTTGATTTAATGGGCTGTATTGAGCCCTATGGTTCTTTTGTGCCTTATAACGGAAATTATGTGATCTGTATTGTATTGATGCTATTGATCATAATCGGAGGTATCGGATTCTTTGTATGGGATGATCTGTACAAGAATCGATTCCATGTGAAACGATACCGGCTTCAGACAAAGATGGTTTTATTCATGACCGCTATCTTGATTTTTGGCGGTGCTTTACTATTTTTCCTTTTGGAAAAGGACAGCAGAGCGTATGAAGGTCTGACAACGGGGCAGAAAGTTCTGGCAGCTTTTTTTAATTCCGTGACTGCAAGGACCGCAGGCTTTAATTCCACGGATACCGGTTTGTTAAGGCCGGCCAGTCAGTTACTTACCATGATCCTGATGTTTGTAGGCGGAAGCCCGGGATCAACCGCCGGAGGAATCAAAACCACCACACTGGCAGTGATCATTCTGGCAGTGATCTCTTCCCTTCGAAGAACGAATATGAATATATTCAGACGACGGATAGAAGATGAGATCGTAAGAAAAGCTACGGTTGTATTAAGTTTAAATTTGAGTTTGGTGATCATAGCTGTTTTTGTGATCATGATCAATCAGAATCTGCCATCGTTGGCAGTGGCATTTGAAGTAATCTCTGCTGTAGGAACTGTGGGAATGTCAATGGGCATAACCAGAAGCCTGAGTGTTTTCTCGAAATTTATCATCATCTTATTGATGTATTTCGGACGTGTCGGAAGTATGACCTTTGCCTTATCGTTCCTGGCAAAAAAGAAACCTACAAATATTAAATATCCGGTAGAAAAAGTCAATGTTGGATAGGAGGACTTTGTATGAAATCAGTTTTAATCATTGGAATGGGACAATACGGAAACCACCTTTGTGAAAGGCTTTATGCTTTGGGAAATGAGATCATGATCGTGGATATCAACGAAGATAAATTATCGGACTTTTTGTATATGGCAACAGCTGCACAGGTAGGTGATTGCACCAAGCGGGAAGTGATCAGGAGTTTGGGTGTTAGTAACTTTGATGTATGCTTTGTCTGCATTGGAAATAACTTTGAAAACAGTCTTGTTATTACCAGTTTGCTGAAGGAAGCAGGTGCTAAATATGTAGTCAGCGAAGCCTGCCGTGGAATGCAGGTTAAATTCCTGTTAAACAATGGTGCTGACGATGTGGCCTATCCTATTCGAGATAATGCACACCGCGTGGGAACCAAATACGGAACCAACATGATCCTGGATTATGTGGATCTTGCTGACGGATATTCCATGTATGAGATCCATCCGCTTAAGGCCTGGATCGGAAAAAGCATTCGTGATTTAGATATCCGCGCAAAGTATGGTGTCAGTATCATTGCGACCAAGGAAGATGATCAGTTTAATTTTGCTCCGGAAATTGATAAACCGTTAGAACCGGATGACAAATTAATGATTGTCGGAGACAATGATACAATCCATAAATTCATTCTAAAATAAAAGTGAACAAAATTCCAATTCATTGATATTACTTATTATAAATGGTACACTAGTACTGGTTGTAATAAGTAATATTTTTTTGGAGGAAAAAATGAGAGGAGCAAAATCGGATCAGTCTGTTTTAATGACAGAAGGGCCTATTGCAAAACACATCATTTCATTTGCCCTTCCTGTTTTTTGGGGAAATCTTTTTCAACAATTGTATAATGTTGTGGATTCACTGATCGTGGGTAATTTCGTAGGTGATGAAGCACTGGCTGCGGTGAGTTCATCAGGAAATCTGATCTTTATGATCACAGGTTTTCTTTTTGGAACTTTTTCCGGCTCCGGTGTGGTGATCGCCCAGTATTTTGGAGCACGGGACAAAGAAAATGTTCAAAAGGCCGTACATACCGCAGTTGCACTGGCTTTGATCTGTGGAGTGATCTTAACGATCTGTGGAGTGATCTTTTCACCTCAGATCCTGCAGTGGATGGATACACCGGAAAATGTGCTGCCAAATTCCGTGTTGTTTTTCCGGATTATTTTCTGTGGTATTATGTTTTCCACTTTGTATAATGCAGGATCCGGAATTTTTCAGGCAGTCGGGGATTCTAAACATCCGCTGTATTACCTGATCGTGGCTTCTATTGCCAATATCATTTTGGATCTCATTCTGGTTGCGGGACTTCATATGGGTATCGCAGGGGCAGCTTTGGCTACCATTATGTCCCAGTTTCTCAGCAGCGCTCTGGTGATGGGACGGTTAATGAAAAGCGAAGATACTTACCGGCTTAGAATCCGTGATATACGCATCCATACAAATCTTTTAAAGCAGATCCTGAAGATGGGTATTCCTTCCGGTGTACAGAATTCCGTCATCGGTTTTGCCAACGTGATCGTACAGACAAATATCAATGCATTTGGAGATACGGCTATGGCAGGCTGTGGATCTTATTCCAAATTGGAAGGCTTTGCTTTCCTGCCGGTAACCAGTTTTGCCATGGCCTTAACCACCTTCGTGGGTCAGAATATCGGTGCTAATAAGAAGGATCGTGTAGTCAAAGGTTCTAAATTCGGAGCCGTTTCCTGTGCCCTGTGCGCGGAACTCATTGGTGTGATCATGTGGGTAGGAATGCCGGTCTTTGTAAGGGCATTTAGTGATAATCCGGAGGTTATCGCCTATGGTACGGCGCAGGCCAGAGTAGAAGCATTGTTTTATTTCCTGCTGGCATTTTCTCATGCAGCAGCAGGTATTATGAGGGGAGCCGGCAAAGCCATAGTGCCTATGGCAGTGATGCTGGCTTACTGGTGTGTAGTGCGTGTGATCTATATTTCTATCATTACCCAGTTCATCCCTCGCATAGAAGTTATTTTCTGGGCTTATCCACTGACCTGGGGGTTGTCCAGTATTACGTTTTTAATTTATTTAGTAACCGGAAAGTGGTTGCAACGGACGAAATAGTGTTTTGTTGAAAAAGCGCAGAACCGGAAAGGAAAAGGAGAAGATACAATGGAGAGAGATTTTAATCAGGAAACGAATCGATTTGGTACAAACTGTGTAAAATACGATTGTATGAAATTGGAGAATAAACCGGAGGGAACCATTCCTATGTGGATTGCCGATATGGATTTTCCGGTGCCGGTAAAGGTTCAGGAAGCTGTGGAAAAAGTGGCCAAACAGGGGATCTACGGCTACAGTTTTTGTCCGGATTCCTATTATGAAGCCGTGATCGGCTGGTATCACAGACGTTTCGGATTCGATTTTACAAAAGACGATATTGTGACCACACCTGGTGTTGTCACCGCCGTTGCCATGGCAATCCGTGCTTTTACCAAGCCGGGGGATGCCGTTTTGATCCAACGTCCGGTATATCATCCTTTTGGTCATATGATCGAGAAAAATCACAGACGGATCGTGTCCAGTCCCCTGATTAATGTGGAAGGACGCTACATTATGGATCTTAATGATTTTGAAGAAAAGATCGTAAAGGAAGATGTGAAGCTGTTTATCCTTTGTAATCCTCACAATCCGGTTGGACGTGTGTGGACCAAAGAAGAATTGACAGAGGTGGCAAAGATCTGTCAGAAACATCATGTTTTGGTATTAAGTGATGAGATTCACGGAGATTTCGTATATGACGGAAGAAAGCAGCAGCCTTTTGCTACTGTTTTAGAGGGTAACCGGGAATGTACCATAACCTGTACGGCTCCCAGTAAAACCTTCAATCTGGCAGGTATGCAGACTTCCAATATAATCATCCCAAACAAAGAATTGAGAAATCGCTTTAAAGTAGAATTAGAGGCAGTCAGTGTGGGAGAGTTAGGTCCTATGGGTATTGCAGCCTGTGAGGCAGCCTATACTTACGGGGAAGAATGGCTGGAAGGATTGAAGGCGCAGATCGTTAAGAATCGTGATTATATGAAGGATTTTATTGAAAATCACCTGCCGGAACTGACCATGACAGAATTGGAAGGTACATACCTCGCATGGGTGGATATGAGCGGTCTGGCCATGAGTAATGAGGAATTGAAAGATTTCATGGCGAATGAGGCAAGGATCTGGGTAGATGACGGAGATCTGTTCGGAACAGAGGGTGAACAGTTTGCCCGTTTCAATCTTGCCTGCACGACTAAAACCATGGAAAAGGCCATGTCTCAGCTGGAGGCGGCTGTTTTAAAACGATACCAGTAAAGAAAAATGTCGGGAGTAATTAAATGAACATAAAAATCGTAGCCTGTGATATGGATTATACCTTGCTGACCAATGAGGGAAAGCTTCCTCCGGGATTTGATGATTATATTAAGAGATTATATGAAGCGGGAGTGGAGTTTGCCGTTGCCAGCGGAAGGCCGGGCTATACTCTGCAGGAGTTATTTCCGATTTATCGAGACCGATTTTATTTTATCAGTGATAATGGGGCCTGTATCCGACACGGAGAAAAGATCATTTACACCAGTCTGATGGAGGATCTGGTCATTCAGCAAATGTCGAAGATGGTGCTTGATACGAAGACCGGAATTCCCATTATCTGTGGACTTAATGGTGGATATTATCCCGAAGAAGGAACCAGGTATGATTCCTTCTTTGGGAGATTCTTTTCAAGGAGAAATCCGGTGAAAGATATTCTCAGTGTGCATCCGGAAGCCAATAAATTCACGGTTTTCTGTCCGGATGGTGATGCGAAAGAGATTATGGAAGAGTATTATCTTCCAAGGTATGCCAAAGATTACAGCGTTACCTTAGGCGGGGATGTGTGGATCGACATTATGAATCCAAACATCAACAAAGGCAGTGCCATGGTGCAGCTGGAGCGGTATTGCGGCATAGACAAAGAAAACATCATGGCATTCGGAGATCACCTGAATGACCTGGAAATGTTGCGTTATGTTCCCAACAGCTATGCTATGGAAAATGCCATTCCAGAGGTAAAAGCGGTGGCAGCGCATATTGCACCTTCAAATCAGGAGTATGGTGTATTGAAGGTGCTGGAGGAAACGGTATTACGACCATGATGGTATGAAACTACCGATTTATCGTGGAACAGTTCGTGATTCCATTTCATCCACTTGTTCCTGAACCCATCTAATCATATCAAAATAGAGTTGATCGAAAGAGACTCCCAGCACTTCTTTGAAATCTCCATTGCTGCCGTTTGTTTTTACCAGTGCAGCCAGTTTTTCCATGCCGTAGGTTTGATAGATATATTCTGTCAGGGCACCGTACTCCGAGTAAAACAGGGAGCTAATAGAAACCGGCCAGGGAACTTCCTTGGTAGCTTCAATGGTCCTGGTGGTATCTAACGTTTTTTTGTTCTCAAATTTATCAAGGATGGTTAGAAAAGCTCTCATGTGAGGTAAAGTGCAATTATTTTTATAATCCCACCAGCCTTCTTCTTTGGGATCGACCAGTTCAAGCAGACTTTCTTCAGATAAAGGATTATCCACACGGTAAGACTCAACCCAGGTGGCGATCCATTCTTCAAACTGGCAGGTTGCTGTGGGTACCATTTTTCCTGATCCGAAAGTTAAGTGGTGAACGTATTCATGTAATGCCGAATATTTTACATTATTCCAGTTGCCATAAAAGTTAATCACTCCTTGGCTATATAATCCACTATAAAGTTTATCCTTCCCCTTTTCAAAAATCGTATGGAGGTAGATTTTATCCAAATCATCGGGAAGATAGTCTTTCAGAAAATCCCGGGCTTTGGCATAGCATTGTAACCGAAGGGGTTCAACATGGTTAAAGTTGGTAACCATATCAGTATATCCATAAGTGGTAATATCCAGATCATCCCATCTCCAAATAGCATCCACCGTTTCAAATTCGTAGGTAAAGAATTCTGTCTTATTTGTGTTAGGATTAAAAGCATAGGCATTATAAGGAGGACAGTAATCACAGTATCGGAAAGGGATCTTAGCTAGTTCTGTGTATTCTGTACTGCAGCCGATACTTTTCAGCCAGTCATTTTTGGCCTGAGTAAGTGTATCCTTATCATAAGTTCCGATGGTTTTGCACAGTGTTTCGTATTCTTTGAAAGAATAGGTATCCATATACCAGGTAGCAAAATCTGTTACAGCCCTGCGTATAATACTAGCCTGTTCTTCTGAGAAATACACGGCATCCAGCATGGGAATATTGAAATCAAGAAAATATAGATTCTCTGGATCATTAAAAAAAGTCTTTAAATTGGCAGATTCTGTGTCATCTGCTTCCGAGGAAGTTGTATCAAGAAGACCATTGTCTTTGCAATATCTGAAAAGAAGACCATACTGTTCGGCAGAAATCAGCTCTTTGGGATGAGCTCGTTTCATGATTTCCCAGATATTGTCAAAGGATAGGGTTTCCTCTACAGGCACAATTAGCGGAGAAGTTATAGAAACTGCATCATCCGGTTCAAACCCCAGGTATACAGTAAATTCCCCATGGGTTTCACTTGGAAAAAATGTATCTGTATCTTGAATGAGAGTAGCAATCATACCGATCTGTTTTTTTGCTGATGCTTCATCAAAGGATTCAGATTGGAAAGTATATTTAACGTTGTCGTATTCTGCGTAGGTGACATAATCATCCCAATCATTCACTTCTTCTTTTCGTTCCATCCAGTTTACTTCACCGATGTCAATAGAGGCAGTTTCCGTCTTTTGACAGGAACTACATAATAGAGTGAATAAACATAGTAATCCAAATACAACCAAAACCTGTAAGCTCTTTCTCATAGACTGTCCCTCCCAAGGTGGTTTTTAAAGATTTCTTATGGCTTGAGATTAACATATTCCTTTTGATCTTTATAGAATAAAAATGACGAAAAAACGAAATTGTAATTTGTTAAAATAACAAATTTTTAGAAAGCTATGTTATTTATCTTGCAACTTTATATTGGTGGTGATAGAATAATGCCCCTACTAAAAAGTAGGGGCATATTTTGGACTTTATGGTAATGTAATCTCTTCAAAGGGATTTCCCATTTCTTTGATGAAACGGTACATATCCTCTGTAGGAATTTCAATGGTCCGGGTATTGATGTTAGGATGGAAGGTGATCTTTTCCCGCTGGCGCAGCTCTGTATCAGCGACCACATGAACATCATGCTCTGTGTTGTTGATGAGACCAAACACCGATACATTTCCGGGGGTAAGTCCCAGTTTTTCCACCATTTTCTCTTCCGGGGCAAAGCTTAGGTGTTTTTCGCCCACCAAAGGAGAAAACTCCTTGATGTTTAAAGGTTTATTACCATTCATTAAGATCAACCAGAATTCGGTTTTTTTCTTATTCGTTAGAAACAGGCTCTTGCTGGGAGTACCGGTAAGGTCACCCATGACTTCGTCTGCTGCTTCGCAGGAAGCGGTGGCTTCGTGTTCCACACGCATATAAGGAATGTTCATGCGGTCCAGTACTTCATAAACCGGTTTTTCAATATCTAAGATCATACTACACCTCAATTCTGCAGAAGCTCTTCTTACCTTTCTTTACAATGAATTCGGACTTGAAGTCTTCGGACTTGTAAGAAGTTTTGATATCGGTTACTTTCTCATCATTGACAGATACACCGCCCTGTTCTACGGAACGTCTTGCTTCGGAACGGGAACTGCAAAGTCCTGCTGCAACCAGAACCTGGAGGATGTCGATGACTCCATCCCGGAAATCATCAGCGGAAAGGGTAACACTCGGCATGTTTTCTTTATTAGCGCCACCTGCAAATAAAGCATGGGAAGCATCTCTTGCTTTGACAGCTTCTTCTTCTCCATGAACTAGCTTAGTCAACTCGAAGGCCAGGATTTCTTTTGCCTTGTTCAGCTGTGCTCCTTCCCAGCTTTCCATAGCATCGATTTCTTCCAATGGAAGGAAGGTCAGCATGCGGATACATTTTAACACATCATCGTCTGCCACATTTCTCCAGTACTGGAAGAACTCAAATGGGGAAGTCTTATTCGGATCCAGCCATACTGCACCGGACTGGGTTTTGCCCATCTTCTTGCCTTCAGAGTTCAAAAGCAGGTTGATGGTCATGGCATGAGCATCTTTTCCTAATTTACGACGGATCAGTTCCGTTCCTCCCAGCATGTTGCTCCACTGGTCATCACCGCCGAACTGCATGTTACAGCCGTATTTCTGGAATAACTCGTAGAAGTCGTAGCTCTGCATGATCATGTAGTTAAACTCAAGGAAGCTTAAACCTCTCTCCATACGTTGTTTGTAACATTCTGCAGTCAACATACGGTTTACGGAAAAGTGCGGTCCGATCTCACGCAGCACATTGACATAATTTAAATCTAACAGCCAGTCCGCATTGTTGGCAAGGATGGCTTTTCCCTCGGAAAAATCAATGAAACGTGCCATCTGTTTCTTGAAACATTCGATGTTGTGGTTGATCTCTTCCACAGTCATCATTTTACGCATGTCAGTACGACCGGAAGGATCACCGATCATGGCAGTTCCGCCGCCGATCAGGGCGATGGGTTTGTTTCCTGCCATCTGCAGACGCTTCATTAAGCACAGTGCCATGAAGTGTCCTACGTGAAGGCTGTCTGCAGTTGGGTCAAACCCGATGTAGAAAACAGCCTTACCGTTGTTTACCATTTCTCTTATTTCTTCTTCGTTGGTAACCTGGGCGATGAGGCCACGGGCAACCAGTTCTTCGTAAATCTGCATTGTCATTCTCCTTTTCTTTGAAACGATAGTTTGTTCTATGATCCGGGCAGATTGAGTATCAGGAAGCTTTTTCTTCCAAAGGAAATAAAAAAGTCCTTTTCACCCGGATCGGATAAAAAGGACGGATATACCGTGTTACCACCTAATTTCGTATGTTCCTCGCGAAACATACCTCTGTGTGTACGTGACACTTCGCTTTAACGGGCGAACCCGTGGCAGCCTACTATCGGTTCGGTGCCAGGCTCAGGGATGTATTCGTAACAGCTTTCCACTGACGCCTCTCAGCACCCGGCAATTCTCTGTAGCTTCCCACTGCTCCTACTTGTTCCCATCAACGCCTTTGTCATTATGAAGCCTATTATATGGGTAAAAAATTAAATTGTCAACGTTGTTTTAGTAAAATACATGGTTTCCTAACACATATCCGTCAATGGTTCCGGTGTTTACCCGGAAAAACAGATAAGGAACGGTAATGTTTCCGTCAAGAACCTCTCTGGCAGCCTGGGTACAGGTTGCATTGGAGCCCGCAGCCAGTCTTGTGGCAAATCGTCCGCTGGCAACGGGAGAGAACTGTCCTTTCTGATAGATCACACCCAGTATAGTATTGGGAAAATAGCTGCTATGTACACGATTCATGACCACACTGCCTACCGCCAGTTTACCGGCGTAAGGTTCTCCTTCTGCCTCGCATTGGATAATGGCAGCCATGAGTTCCAGATCTTCGGCGGAATATTCAGTGGAAGAGTTATCGGATCCGTTAGAATCGTCGGAGTTATCAGAATCACTGTCAGGATCATCCTGCTTTTGGTTTTCTTTTTCTTCCTGCTGTTTCTTCAGTTCCTCTTCCTGACGTTTGATTTCTTCTAATCGTTTGGCATCTTCCCGTGCTTTTTGCTCTTCCAGCTCTTTTTCATACGCAAGCTGTTCCTGTAAGTTGGCATCGGCTTCCTTTACGGCCTCAGCAGCTTCTGCTTTTTGGTCTCTGGTTTTGGCAATGGATTGCTGTACCATGGTGATCTGTTCGTTTTGCTTGTTTTGAAGCTGCTTTAGTTCTTCCTGACAGGCTATGATCGTGTTCTTTTTTTCCCGGATCGAAGACAGCATATCTTCATATACATCCAGTTGATCCCGGTCGTATTTGGTCATACTGGAAAAATACTCTAACTGGTTAAGGGCATCTGCCAGGGAATCTGAGGATAAGAAAATACTCAGGATGGAGGTATTTCCGTTTTCATACATGTATTGGATCCGCAGCTTCATAGCTTCGTAGTATTCTTCACTGCGGGCTTTAAGTTCCGTCAGCTGTGCTTCACAGTCTTTCAGCTTGCGATTTTCCGTAGCAATTTGCTCTTCAATGTCAGTCAGTTTTTCCTGGGCATCGGAAAGGTCGCTGTCCAAATCTTTGAGGATTCCCTGCAGGCGTTTATTTTCAGATTGTGCCTGATCCAGTTCTTCTTCCAGTTTTTTTGTTTCCTCGGATTTTTCCGCGTACACAGGCAGCAGCATCCCAAAACAAAGAGATGCTGTCAGTATGAGAATCGCTGCTTTTTGCCACTTATTTCGCTTCATGTTTTCTCCTGTTTAGTAACGTAACTGAATACCCTGTTCTTCAATCCATTCTTCCAGATCGGTGGTAGACTTTTCTTCTGCTTCGAATTTGGCCGTCAGTTCTTTCACCATCAAATGCTCATCATGGTAGGTTCCGTCGGAATCTTTCATGGCATGAGGTCTGGTACCAAATATCTTGAAACCGAATTTTTCATATAAGTGAAAGGCTGCATCGTTATCGGTCAGCACTTCCAGTTCCATCTGTTCATATCCGACCCTCTGGGCTACGTCGATCATCGCTTCCATCAGGCGGGAGCCGATACCTTGTCCCCAGACAGCCTCATCGCAGGCCATTCCCAGGCAGCAGCGGTGAGCTACCCGATGCAGGTTTTCTCCGGCAACGTAAAGACTGGCTATTCCGGAGAGCTTGCCTTCTACATAAGCACCCAGATATACACCGGTGTTATTGGCCTGGATCTGATCTAACAGGGCAGTGGCTTTTTCTGCTGAAAGTACCGGATCCTCTGATGTACGCAGCATGAAACGGGTCTGTCCATAAATTTTGGTTAAAAAAGCGGACAGCGCTTCTCCTTCTTCCGGACGGATGCTCCGAATTGCTACGGTTTTTCCGTTTTTCAAAGTATGTTCTATAGATTTGTAGTACATGAAAATCTCCTCTTTTCTTTGGCACTATTTCTATTATAATCGTCTTTTGGGGCTATCTCAAGAGGTTGAAACATAAAAATCTATGCAAACTACGTAAGGTACAGCTTCGTTGACAACCCGGTTTAAGCGGTGTATAATCACACATAATTACGGGAACGAATGGGATTCTGATTGGAGAAAGGAAACGCTATGAGGAAATTCACAAGTCGAAAAAAACAAGGGATTGTTGTGCTGATCTGTTCTTTGTTGTGTACGGCATGTCTGGGGAACATCCCCGCAGCAACACTAAGCGTTCATGCTTCCGGTATGGCCTATCTGCCTAATGGGGAATTGGCAGGAGAGGATGCGACAGAGCAGGAAACTGTTATACAACCGGAAAACGCGTATTTCCCACTGGTGGATACAACCGGCGAATACGAGTTGGATTCCTATGATGCGACGGATCTGTTCGTGACGCTTACCGGGGCATTGCCAATGTATTTGGGTGGTGCATCTTTAGAACAATATTATGCGACGAAAGTTGAAACGGATCCGGGATTTTTCCTGATGGAAGACGGAACAGATTGTTATAAACAGTTAGAGGATCTTACGGCCGGAAAAGAGTATACCGCTGTGACAGATGAAGTGAAAACCAGTCTTAAGCAGCTTTCCGAACGGATCACCGGTGAAAAAGAGAATTGGCCGGCATTATGCTATTATTCGCAGTTCAGGATCCAAAAGGAATGTGCGCAGGTCTGCTCTGCCACAGGCGGAGCCATTGTGGATCCTGCGTCAACTGTGCTGTATGTAGATTTATCCCGCTCTTTAACCTATGCCTGTCATGGATATAGTTTGAAAGATTATTATGACAATATGAAGGAAATACATCCGGAATACTTTGGGACAGAAGATGAGGATTATTACGCGAAACTTGTGGAGCTTGCCGGAGAAAACGGCTTGTGCCCGGTAACAGAGGAGATCAAAAGTACTCTGATAAATCTTGCAAAAACATTTCTGCAGGATGAGACCGGTGAGAGCTGGTGGCAGTTTTGCTTCTATTATCGTGATAAGCTGACCCAGAGAGAAGAATTTACTTTTGATACCAGACTCATCTATGGTAATGTTGCCCTGGCAGACGAGGATGCATTTCTTGTTGTGATGACCGGAAACGGATTTGATACAACAGAAGCAGTAAAATATATGGCAGAGGCCAGTACGTTGCTTCACACTCTGGTGGACGAAACGATTTACGGAGAGTGTAAGGATTCCATCAAGATCTACTTCTTAAATTCCAATGGAACTCAGGGAAGAAAAAAACTGAAACGTTACATGAAGCAAAATCCGACGGTAGATTATGGTATCGTGCTGGACAATTCTATGGAATATAAAGAAAGTCATGAAGGAAACCTGTTTACCTGCACTTTGAATTCCGCAAGCAGGAAGCTTCTGATGCAGGATCTGTCACGGACACTTACCGGATGGACAGAAAACGGTTTTCTGTATTCTGATCAGGAGATTACACAAAGCTGGTATCATACCGGGGAACAGTGTCTGATGCAGTCAGCAGAGGCGGGAGATTTCTGTGAATTTTGCAAGGAAGAGATCCGCCGGGGAATCAGCCAGCATTCTAATGTGACCATGTTATATTATCAACCGGCAGGAAAGCTTCTGCTGGAGGGATGTGAGCCGGAGGATCTGTTATCCTGTATCCGAGTTCGCAAAAATGGATTCTGTATTGTTGCAGATCAGACCCCTGCGCTGTTTGGGCTTACTTATTATGATCAGAGCGGAGCAGTTGCGGATACATTACAGACAGCAGCTTCCGGTACTTATAAAATGAATGTTTCTTTTGCAGGTGGCGGCATCTTTGATCCGGTAAGTATTACTACCACTTATCACGTGGATGTGATCTTTCACTATGATCCGCAGGGGGGAAGTCCCGTCGCTGATACCTATGAAACAGTAGGTGAGAAAGTAGGTGCTTCTTTACCGGAAACCACCAGAGAGGGATATACCTTTAAAGGTTGGTATACAGCCCCCGAAGGAGGAGAAAAGGTAGATGAGAGCACAGTGGTAACGTCAGGAACCACGCTATATGCTCATTGGTTAAAAAATTATAACGTAACGTTTAACGCGAATGGCAGTGGTGTGTCTTTGTCGGAAACTTCCGTAACAGTTGCCAGCGGAGAGAAGATCGGAACCCTTCCGAAAGCAACCAGACGAGGATATGTATTTAAAGGCTGGTATACCGCCAAAACCGGTGGAAAGAAAATTTCCTCCGGAACGGCCATTACCAAAAGGACCACATTTTTTGCACGTTGGTCCAAGGTAACGGTGGCGAAGGTTTCCAATGTTAAGCTAACAGCAGCCCAAAAAGCGGTAAAGACCAGCTATAAACGGATCAATGGAGTGGAAGGATACGAGATCCGTTATTCCACATCCAAAACCATGAGTAAGTATAAGACCCTGACCGTGAAAGGAACGGTGCGGACGTTGAATAATCTTACATCGAAGAAGATATACTATGTGAAGGTTCGTGCTTATAAGCTGGATTCTCTTGGAAAAAAAGTGTATGGTGCGTGGTCAACAAAGAAAGCCTGCAAGGCAAAATAAGTGATATTGGCAGAATTTTATGCGGAAAGAAATTTTTTCTTGACAAATCTTTCCAAACCATATATGATGTTGTGAGTATCTTGAAACGACAGATGAGGGAGTAGTTCGCGCAGGACACTGCGTGGTTTGTCAACAATCCTGGTCTGATGTAGACCTGGCAAATCGTAAAGAATGAGACTCATGTATGTTCATAATGAACATGCATGAGTTTTTTGTTACTGAGGAAACCTTATAGGTTACGGGAGGAAAACATGGGATTTATTGAATTATTTTTAACCGGAGTGGGACTGGCCATGGATGCTTTTGCAGTGTCTATCTGTAAAGGTCTTGGAATGAAGAAGATCAATCATCTCCACGCTTTTATCATTGCTTTTTTCTTTGGAGTTTTTCAGGCTATCATGCCTCTGATCGGGTGGGCAGCAGGGCGAAGCTTTGCCTCCTACATTGAAAGCATTGATCATTGGATCGCCTTTATTTTGCTGGTTTTGATCGGCGGAAAAATGCTGGTAGAGACTTTTCGCGGAGAAGAACCTGAGTGTTCCTCCTGTCAGGAAACTGTCAGTGAAAAATTGGACTATAAGGAGTTGTTCATGCTGGCCATTGCCACCAGTATTGATGCGTTAGCAGTTGGTGTAAGCCTTGCCTTCTTAGGTGTGAATATCTGGTACGCCATTGCTATCATTGGTATCGTCACTTTTGTGATCTCCTATGCAGGCGTGGTCATTGGAAATGTATTTGGAAGCCGGTTTGAGAAAGGTGCTCAGATTGCCGGTGGAATTATTTTGGTTTTCATCGGTTTGAAAATATTATTGAATCATTTGGGAATTCTGAGTTTATAAGGAAAAAGGAGTAAAAACATGGATTACATTATTTTGATCATCGGCTTTATTTTATTGATTAAGGGTGCGGACTATTTCGTAGAAGGAAGTGCTTCCGTGGCAAAAAAGTTAAAAGTGCCATCTTTTATCATTGGTATGACCATAGTGGCTATGGGAACCAGTGCCCCGGAGTGTGCTGTGAGTATTGCTGCTTCCTTAAAAAATTCCAATGAGCTTGCCATCAGTAATGTGGTTGGTTCTAATATGTTCAATCTGATGGTAGTCTGTGGTGTCTGTGCCCTGATGGTGCCGTTGACCATAGAAGCCAGTACGTTAAAAAGAGAATTTCCTTTCTCTATCCTGGTAGGAATTCTTCTTCTCGGACTCGGAGCTACAGGAATGCAGGTTGGAAGAGTGGAAGGCGTGATCCTGCTGGTGATCTTTGCGGCTTTCTTATATTATATGGTGATGTCAGCGCTGAAACAGCGGAAAGAACAAGAAGCACAGGAGGAAGAAGTGGAAGAGATCAAGGATATTCCAACCTATTTGTGCGTATTCTATATTTTAATTGGTGCTGTGGCCATTGCAGGTGGCGGTGATCTGGTGGTAGACGCCGCATCCCGTATTGCGGTTCATTTTGGTATGAGCCAGACGCTGGTGGGACTTACCATAGTTGCCTGCGGAACATCTTTACCGGAGCTGGTTACATCCATTGTGGCAGCACGGAAAAATGAAGTGGATATGGCACTGGGAAATGTGATCGGTTCTAACATCTTTAATATCCTGCTGGTGATCGGTGTGGCAGCAGCCATCAGCCCCATTGCCGTGATCAGAGCCAATATCATAGATATGATCGCTATGACAATCATGAGCCTTTTGGTATTTGTTTTTACCATAAAAGACAAAAAAATCAGCAAAATGCAGGGAATTGTGATGTTGCTTGTCTATCTTGGATTTATCGTGTATACTTGTGTAAGATAACGAAAAGGAGAGTTGCCCATGTGTGATAAATGTAAACGCGGAAAATATTATCTGACTACGGCCATTGCCTATACCTCCGGTAAGCCTCATATTGGTAATACTTACGAGATCGTATTGGCAGATGCCATTGCCAGATTCAAACGGGAAGAAGGCTATGACGTGTATTTTCAGACCGGAACCGATGAGCACGGTCAGAAGATCCAGATCAAAGCTGAGGACAAAGGTGTCACCCCGAAGCAGTATGTAGATGAAGTGGCAGGAGAAGTGAAGCGGATCTGGGATTTGATGAACACTTCTTATGATAATTTTGTTCGTACCACAGATGAGGATCACGAGAAACAAGTTCAGAAGATCTTCAAGAAGCTGTACGATCAGGGCGATATCTATAAGGGACATTATGAGGGGTTATATTGTACCCCCTGTGAGTCCTTTTTCACCGAGTCCCAGTTAGTGGACGGAAAATGTCCTGATTGCGGTGGGGAAGTAGTTCCAACCAAGGAGGAAGCATATTTCTTCAAAATGAGCAAATATGCAGACCGTCTCATTGAGCATATCAACACCCATCCGGAATTCATTCAGCCGGTGGCACGTAAAAATGAAATGATGAATAACTTCCTGCTTCCGGGCCTTCAGGATCTGTGTGTATCCAGAACCTCTTTTAGCTGGGGTGTTCCGGTGGACTTTGATCCGAAGCATGTGGTGTATGTATGGTTGGATGCACTGACCAACTATATCACCAAGATCGGATATGATGTGGATGGTGATTCCACGGATCTATTTAAAAAGAACTGGCCGGCAGATCTTCATCTTATCGGAAAGGATATTATCCGTTTCCATACCATTTATTGGCCAATTTTCCTGATGGCATTGGATCTTCCGTTGCCGAAGCAGGTATTCGGACATCCCTGGTTACTCATGGGCGGCGGAAAAATGAGTAAATCCA
>JBJEKY010000065.1:0-7333 GCA_051878875.1 Lachnospiraceae bacterium
TGCGGAAACATCCACGGACACCGTTGGCGTGTACTTGCCAGAGTATCCGGTGAAACGCTGATGGCAGATAAACAAAACCGCGGTATGGTGGTAGATTTCGGCAAGTTGAAAGAAGATCTGAAAGAAGAAGTAGAGTATTTTGACCATATGTTTATCGTGGAGCAGGATAGCCTGCAACCTTCTACCATTAAGGTACTTACAGAAGAAAATTTTACTCTGCGGATGGTGGGATTTCGTCCGACTGCAGAGAATTTCGCAAAATACTTTTTTGATCAAATGAAAAAACGCGGATATCGGGTGGAAGAGATCACCGTTTATGAAACACCTAATAACTGTGCAATATATCGTGAGGAGTAGACGATGTTACAGGTGGTAGAAAAATTTGTGAGTATCAACGGGGAAGGAACCAATGCAGGAAGGATCGCAGCGTTCTTACGATTTGCAGGTTGCAATCTTAACTGCAGTTTCTGTGATACCCGTTGGGCCAATGAAGAAAACGCAGCGTTTCAGGAGGAAACCAGTCATCAGTTGGCAGAGTATGTCAGAGCACAAGGTGTTAGATTTGTGACCCTGACGGGAGGAGAGCCGTTGCTGCAAAAAGACATTATAGAACTGACAAAGGAACTTCTGGACATGGAGGGGCTGACCATTGAATTTGAGACCAACGGAAGTATGCCTTTGGAAGAACTGGACAGGCTGCGCACAGAGTGTGATCAGCAGGAGAGAGTTCTTTTTACCATGGACTATAAGTTGCCGGGAAGCGGAATGCAGAAGGCTATGAGAACCGAGAACTTTTCCCTGCTTAAGAAAAAAGATACCGTAAAGTTTGTGGCCGGGAGCATAGAGGATCTTGATACTATGAAGCAGGTGGTTAAGACCTATGGGCTAGGTGAAACGTGTCACGTATATGTCAGCCCGGTATTTGGAAGGATTGAGCCTTCAGCTATTGTGGACTATATCATAGAGGAACAGCTACATGAGGTGACCATGCAGCTTCAGATGCATAAGTTTATCTGGGATCCGGATAAACGGGGTGTATAACAGGGGGACAAAGACATGGCAATTGATAAAAAAGCAATTGAAGAACATATTCGTGGAATATTGGTGGCGCTGGGCGAAAATCCGGATCGGGAAGGATTGATCGATACCCCGAAACGTGTAGCAAAGATGTATGAAGAGGTATTTGAAGGCATCAATTACAGCAATGAGGAAATTGCGAAGATGTTTGGTAAGACCTTCGAGGATGATCTGGATTTTGAAACTGACTGCCGGGATATGGTCGTGGTAAAAGACATTGATATTTTCAGTTATTGTGAGCATCACATGGCATTAATGTACGATATGAAAGTAGCTGTGGCTTATATCCCCAATCAAAAGGTTATCGGATTAAGCAAGATAGCAAGGATCGCGGACATGGTAGGACGGCGGTTACAGCTTCAGGAACGGATTGGTACAGATATTGCTGACATCATGCAGATCGTTACGGAATCCGAGGATATTGCGGTAGTGATCGAGGGATGTCATAGCTGCATGAGTGCCAGGGGAATTAAGAAAAACCAGGCGAAAACCGTGACCACCACGTTCCGGGGTGCCTTTAAAACAGATGCAGCATTACAGATGAGATTGCAGATGTCCTTAACGGGACTGAGGGTCGGAGAGGAAGGAAAATAATGAGAGCTTTGGTTTTATCCAGTGGTGGAGTGGATTCCACAACCTGTGTGGGAATGGCCATTGAGAAGTTTGGCAAGGAAAATGTGGTAACCCTGTCTATGTCTTACGGACAGAAACATAGTAAAGAATTACAGGCTGCACAAAACGTGGCAGATCATTATGGACTGGAGCATATCTCATTGGATCTTGCCGATATTTTTAAATATAGTAATTGTAGCCTTTTGGAACATTCAAGTGAAAAAATCCCGGAGGAAGCTTATAGTGAGCAGTTAAAACATACGGACGGAAAACCGGTGTCTACCTATGTGCCATTTCGAAACGGACTGTTTTTATCCACCGCGGCGTCAGTGGCTCTTTCAAAGGATTGTCAGGTGATCTACTATGGCGCTCATAGTGATGATGCGGCGGGAAGTGCTTATCCGGATTGTTCGTCGGCTTTTAACAAAGCCATGGGAGAAGCAATTTATGAAGGCAGTGGACATCAACTTACGATAGAAGCACCGCTGATCAACTGGAACAAAGCGCAGGTGGTAAAAGAGGGACTGCGTCTGCATGTACCCTATGAATTGACCTGGAGCTGTTATGAGGGAAAGGATAAGCCTTGTGGTGTGTGCGGAACCTGTATTGACCGGGCCAAAGCCTTTGAGGCAAATCATGTAGAAGATCCGGCACTGAAAGGAGAATAGCATGAGCGGAAGAAGTAAAGAAGAAACGATGGGAGTAACCCTTTTGGGAAACCAGGGTACGAAATATCCTGATAACTATGCACCCGAGATATTAGAGACCTTTACCAATAAACACCAGGATCATGATTATTTTGTCAAGTTTAATTGTCCGGAATTTACCAGCTTATGTCCCATTACGGGACAACCGGATTTTGCAAATATTGTGATCTCCTATGTTCCGGATGTGAAAATGGTAGAGAGCAAGTCCTTGAAACTGTATTTATTCAGCTTCCGGAATCATGGGGATTTCCACGAGGACTGTGTGAATATTATCATGGAAGATCTGATCAAATTGATGGAACCGAAATATATAGAGGTGTGGGGACGTTTTACACCTCGTGGAGGAATCTCTATTGATCCGTACTGTAACTATGGTAAACCGGGAACTGTTTGGGAAGAGGTGGCATGTAAGCGGCTTTTTGAACATGATATGTATCCGGAACGGGTAGATAACAGATAGGATAATTCTAAATTTTCCATAAAAAATCCATTAAATTTTAGTGCAACACAGATTTGACAAATATTCACAAAATTTATATAATGGAAACGTCTTGTGGGAAGGTTGGGAGACCGGAGTACAAGCGATAAACTTTTCTAATAAATTATGGAGGAACTATGGAAAATTTATTTAAACTCAAGGAGAACGGCACAACAGTCCGTACAGAGATCATTGCCGGACTTACCACGTTCATGACCATGGCTTACATCATAGCATTAAACCCAAATCTGCTAACCGGATTTGATGTAGGCTCAAAACTTTGGAATGGTGTATTTCTTGCAACCTGTATTGCTTCCGCAATCGGTATGTTTGCGATGGCATTTCTGGCAAACAAACCATTCGCAATGGCACCTGGTATGGGCCTTAACAGCTTCTTTGCAGTAGTTGTTGGAAACATTGTAAGTCTTACGGGTCTTACTTATCTGGAGTCTTTCCAGGCAGCACTTTGTGTCATCTTAATTGAAGGTATTGTATTCTTTATTTTATCCATCTTAAATATTAGAGATAAGATCGTAGAAGCGATTCCGTTAGGCATCCGCCTTGGTATTGCTCCGGCAATCGGTCTTATGCTTTTAAACATTGGTGTTGGTTCCAATGCGGGAATCTATTCTGAAAACGGTGGACCATTCTATGTAATGAGAGACTTCTTCGGTTCCCTGACTCCGTCTTTGGCAAAGTCAACCATGGGAAGTGGATACTCTGCAATGGTATTAACTGTTGTAACAATGTTTATCGGTCTTTTCGTGATCGTAGTCCTGGCACATAAGGGTGTAAAAGGAGCAGTTCTTCTGGGTATGTTAGTAGCCAGCGTTATCTACTGGGCAGGAGAGGCAATCTTCCTTGGAACAAACCCGTTTGCATCCATTACCGCCAGTGCATTTGTTCCTGCATTTGGAGATATGGCAGAAACCACACTGTTTAAATTCAGTTTTGCAAATCTGGCACAGATTGGCTGGTTTACCGTAGTAACTTTGGTGATCACCTTCTGTATCATTGATATGTTTGATACCATCGGAACCCTGGTAGGAACTGCATCCCGTGCAGGAATGGTAGATGAGGAAGGCAATATGCCACAGATGAAGGAGGCTCTTCTTTCTGACTCTATCGGAACTGTTGTAGGTGCATGTACAGGAACTTCTACTGTTACTACATTCGTAGAGTCTGCTTCCGGTGTAGAAGCTGGTGGACGTACAGGACTTACCGCAGTCGTTACCGGTGTACTGTTCCTGGCATGTATCTTCTTAAGACCGATCGCAGCTGTGATCCCCGCAGCAGCAACGTCCTCTGCATTGATCTATGTAGGTCTTCTGATGCTTGGCGGATTGAAGAAGATTGACTTTGATGATATGTCTCAGGCTCTGCCTGCAGCATTGATGCTGATCGCAATGCCAATCTCCGGATCCATCGGACATGGTATTGGCTTGGGATTGATTTCCTATACAGTACTGAAAGTATTTACCGGAAAAGCAAAAGAGGTTTCCGTATTAACTTATGTGATCGCTGCAATTTTCCTGGTAAAATTCTTCCTGATCGTGTAAGTAAGTCAGAATAAAAAGCAAAGGAGACTGCTGCTCCTGCGATGTATATCGTGGAAGTGGGGTCTCTTTTTTCTTTGGGAGATTTGAGACATGAAAAAATTCAGTATAAAAAGACAGATTCGGACCATTTATACGGTTTCGGTTTTTGAAGCATTGACTATTGCCGGAGCATCCTGGGTGGCACTGTTGGCACAGCGGGGATATTCGCTGGCACAGATTGGCGTACTGGAGGGCATTTTTCATGCGGTAAGCCTGTGCGGGGAAATTCCCTCCGGAGTAATAGCAGATGTATTGGGCCGCAAGAAAACCATGGTGGCTAGTCGATGTATGGCGATCCTGTCTACCGTGGTCATGATCTTTTCAGATTCTTTCTGGAGTATTGCAGTGGCTATGGGAACCAGTGCCTTAAGTTATAACCTGGCTTCCGGAACCAGAGAAGCACTGGCCTATGACAGTCTGAAAAGCGTAAGCAAAGAAGAATACTATGATCGATATGCTTCCACGGAAATGGCCATTTACCGGGTGAGTAGTGCTGCGGCAACCCTGTGTGCAGGATTTGCATTGTTTCTTGGATATAAAAGGGCTTATACCCTGGATCTCATAGTGGAACTGATCTGCCTGTTTTTTGCTCTGCAGTTAAAGGAGGTACGGGCCAGAGATAAACAGATTATGGAGGGACCGGATTTTATTTTTGCGAATCAGGACAGCAGAGCCGCAGACATATCTTTGAAAGAACGGTTTAAAGATTGTATTTTATCCAGCGCAGGATTTCTGAAAAATAACCCCAAAGCGGTATGGATCATAGCGGTGAATTCTCTGGTGGGAGCCATAGCAACCTTACTGCTGTTTTTCCTTCAGGCGAAGCTTCCCAAACTGGGACTTCCCACACAGATCCTGGGTCCGGCATTGTTTTTCATGAGTATGGGAGCTGCATTGGGGGCAAAGTGTGTCGCTCATTTTCCAAAACAAAGCTACAATCGCTATCTTGGGATCAGTGTAATGGGGATTGCGATTGCCCTTTTAACATGGATTACGGGAAATCCGTATATTGTGTGTCTGGGAGGTTTTGTGGCGGCCTTTGCAGATGATTTTCTGGAAGTACAGACGGATATCCTTCTAAACGGAATGATTCCGTCAGAGCAGAGAGCAACGTTGATCTCAGTGTGTTCCTTTGCGTTTTCCGTTGTAATGATCGTAATGTCACCTCTAATGGGAGTTTTGTTAAACTAAATATGAATCTTGTCTTTTTAGAGAAAATGAGATATAATGTGCGTTGTGAGTCTGGAAGTCCGGAGTTCACAAGCGGTATAAGCCGCAGTACTATAAGGAAAGATAGGATGAGAGTATGACATTATTGGAACAGTGGAGAAGCATTGCCTATAATGAGCAGGCAAATCCGCGTGAATTACAGAAATTCTGGGAAAGATATTTTGAAAAGGAAAAAACTGTTTATGAACAGTTGCTTGCTGATCCGGATACAGAAGTTAAAGGAACGGTGAAACAGCTGGCTGATAAGTATGGTCTGGAAGTTATGGCGATGACCGGATTTTTGGATGGAATCGATGAAAGTCTGGTTACTCCGAACCCCATCGAAACTATGGATGAAGATACAGAGGTAAGTCTGAAATTTGATAAGGCATCTCTGTACAAGAACATGGTGAAAGCAAAAGCTGACTGGCTATACAACCTTCCTCAGTGGGATGCTATCTTTACCGAGGAGGAAAGAAAAGCACTTTATAAGGAACAGAAATCTTCCACTACCATTCGCGTTGGTAAGAAGGTAGGAAGAAACGAACCCTGTCCATGTGGCAGCGGAAAGAAATACAAACATTGTTGCGGAAAGAACGCATAAAATGAAAAGCGTCGTTTCACGGATGATCCGTGAAAACGGCGCTTTTGCGCATTCTGAAAAACGATTGGTAATATACTTGGTAATATGTTATAATGAAACACATTGATCAAAGAGTTTGAGTGCGTAAGTGAAAGGGGTAGAGTATGTCATTACTTGAAATAATGAAAGCCGTGATCTACGGTGTAGTGGAAGGTATTACAGAGTGGCTTCCTGTTAGCAGTACGGGACATTTGATCCTATTGGAGGATTGGATCCCTTTTGAAATGGCTTCGGAAGAGTTTATGGAAATGTTTGATGTGGTAATCCAGCTGGGGGCAATTCTGGCGGTGGTACTTATTTTCTGGAAAACAATATGGCCTTTCCAAATGGAAAGATCAGTATCCGGACATAAGGACCCGGAGCAGATACAGTTGATTGGCGGACTGACCTGTCGGAAGGAAACGATGATCATGTGGGGGAAAATTCTTGTTGCCTGTGTTCCCGCAGCAGTGATCGGGGTATTATTTGATGATGTGTTTAACCGGTATTTTTACAATTCCGTATCCATTGCCATTGCTCTGATCGTGTTTGGTGTAGCCTTTATTGTTGTGGAGAGAATCAATAAAGGAAAGACAGTAAAGATTGATTCCATTTCAAAGATCAGCTACAAAACGGCATTGCTGATCGGTTTTTTTCAGCTTTTGGCAGCGATTTTTCCGGGGACTTCCAGATCGGGAGCAACCATCGTTGGTGCTTTAATGATCGGCGTTTCAAGAAGCGTGGCGGCAGAATTTACCTTCTTTCTGGCAATTCCGGTAATGTTTGGAGCAAGTCTTTTGAAAGTGGTGAAATTTGCGGCAGGCGGAGCAGTGCTTTCCTCAAGTGAGCTGCTGATCCTGGTGATTGCCAGTATAGCAGCGTTTCTTGTATCACTAATGGTGATCCGTTTTCTGATGAACTTTGTGAAAAAGCATGATTTCTCGGTGTTTGGATGGTACCGTATCGTATTGGGAATTGTTGTTCTGGTTCAGTTTTTTGGAAGATAGATTAAGCGATATAATAATTTAAT
>JBJEKY010000065.1:7433-17103 GCA_051878875.1 Lachnospiraceae bacterium
TAGATTAAGCGATATAATAATTTAATAGCTTGACAAAAAAGATAGAAATGTGTATATTATAGCCAATATGAAAAAACGTAGAAGAGAAGAGTAGAATGCAAGGTAACGCCACAGAGAGGGAGGCCATGAGCTGAAAGCATCCCGGTTAAGCCGCATTTGAAGACCACCTCTGAGTGACCCCAATCCGGTCCGGTGACTCCGTTATCGTCAGAGTAGAGAGGCTTTTTGTGGGTGCAACCTCAAGAAGCAATCAGGGTGGAACCGCGATGAATGTCGTCCCTGTACCAGAATATCTGGTACAGGGGTTTTTTATTTTATAGGAAATGCCCGGTACCGGAAAGGTTAGAAGAAACAGGAATATGGAGGTAAAAAACATGAAGATCACATTAAAAGACGGATCCGTAAAGGAATATGCGGAAAGTAAAAGCGTTTATGATATCGCACTTGATATCAGTGAAGGTCTGGCAAGAGCAGCCTGTGCCGGAGAAGTAAACGGGAAAGTTGTGGATCTGCGTACTGTTGTAGACAGTGATGCTACATTAAATATTTTGACAGCAAAAGATCCGGAAGGATTGAGGGTATTACGTCATACTGCATCTCACATTCTGGCGGAAGCTGTGAAAGTAGTGCGCCCAAATGCCAAGGTTGCGATCGGACCGGCTATTGATAACGGATTCTATTACGATTTTGATACCGAACCTTTCTCCAGAGAGGATCTGGATGAAATCGAAAAGGAAATGAAGAAGATCATTAAAAGAGGTAACCGTTTGGAATATTTTGAACTTCCGAGAGAAGAGGCCATCAAAAAGATGGAAGAGATGGGTGAACCATACAAGGTAGAACTGATCCGTGATCTTCCGGAGGATGAGGTGATTTCTTTCTATACGCAGGGAGAGGGCTTTACCGATCTTTGTGCCGGACCGCATCTGATGAATACTAAGGGGGTTAAGGCATACAAGCTTACTTCCTCTTCCATGGCTTACTGGCGTGGAGATGAGAAGAGAGAAAGGCTGCAACGTATTTACGGCTCTGCTTTTGGGACCAAGGAAGAGCTGGAAGAATATCTTGAAAGCTTAGAGGAAGCAAAGCGCAGAGACCACAATAAGCTTGGAAGAGAAATGGGTCTGTTCACCACGGTGGATGTGGTTGGTCAGGGATTACCGTTGTTTACTCCAAAGGGAACGAAAATGATCATGAAACTCCAGAGATGGATTGAGGATCTGGAGGATAATGAGTGGGGATATGTGCGGACCAGAACACCGTTAATGGCGAAAAGTGACCTTTATAAGATCTCCGGTCATTGGGATCATTACAAAGACGGCATGTTCGTGCTGGGAGATGAAGAAGTGGATAAAGAAGTATTTGCGCTTCGTCCGATGACCTGTCCGTTCCAGTATTATGTATACAAAAATGAACAGAAATCTTATCGTGACCTTCCTTATCGTATGAGTGAGACCTCAACTTTGTTCCGCTGCGAGGACTCCGGTGAGATGCATGGACTGACCCGTGTGCGCCAGTTTACCATTACGGAAGGACATATTGCTCTGCGCCCGGACCAGTGTGAAGAAGAATTAAAGAGATGTCTGGCGCTGACCAGTTACATTCTGACTACACTGGGATTGCAGGATGATGTAACTTATCGTTTATCCAAATGGGATCCGGAGAACAAAGAAAAATATCTGGGAGATGAGGCATACTGGGAGAGTACCCAGAATGTACTTCGCCAGACTATGATCGAGCAGGGTGTGAAATTTACGGAGGCAGACGGTGAAGCTGCGTTCTACGGACCGAAGATCGACATTCAGGCTAAGAATGTATACGGTAAAGAAGATACTATGATCACCATTCAGTTAGATTGTGCCATTGCGGAGAACTTTGACATGACCTACATTGATCAGAACGGTAACAAGGTTCGTCCTTATATCATCCACAGAACTTCTCTGGGATGTTATGAAAGAACTCTGGCATGGCTGATTGAAAAATATGCCGGAAACTTCCCAACCTGGTTATGTCCGGAGCAGGTTCGCGTGCTGCCGATCTCCGATAAATTCATTGATTATGCAAACAAGGTTGCAGATCACTTAAAGGCCAATGGCGTAGATGTTACTGTGGATACCCGTTCTGAAAAGATCGGTTATAAGATCCGTGAAAGAAGACTGGATCATGTTCCTTATCAGTTAGTAGTTGGTGAGAAGGAGCAGGAGGCAGGTCTGGTTTCTGTGGGAAGCCGTTATGCAGGAGACGAGGGTCAGATGACCATTGAAGAGTTCACTGCAAGGATCACGGAGGAGATCCGTACCAAGCAGATCCGTGAAGTGACTGTACAGCCGGACAAAAAATAAAGAATAAAAAAATCTGATTGTATCATACTAATCTTGAAAATAAAAGTTAGGAGGTAGTATGATGAATCAGGATAATCATGAAGTTGTGGTAAAATGTGAGGCAAAGAATTGTTGCTATAACGAAGATTATAAATGCCATGCAAAGGAAATCGACATTGCGGGAAACTGCGCATGTGAAAGTGACGAAACCAAATGCAAGAGTTTTGAATGCAAATAGTCTTTGATTTCCGATAGACAAGGCCGTGTCGTCCGAAGGAAGATAAAGTCGGCTATTGTCGAACGAAAGCCCCATCTTAACATTGCTTTATGGATGGAAAATGTGTAAAATGAATATCAGATGAAGCGTAAGGTCTTCATCTGATATTTTTTGTATGAAATGCAAAAGGAAAAATAAGGAAAGAAACAGAGGGAAAAGCAATTGGATTACAATATCAACTTTCCGCATCTTCATATTTATCTTGATCATGTGGGGAAAAAGATTTCTATTGGCAATTTTGACATTGCATATTATGGAATTGTTATTGCGCTTGCTATTGTTGTAGGAATCATTTTAGCATGCAAAGAGGCAAGACGTACGGGACAGAGCGAAGAGGATTATCTGGATCTTGCTTTGTTTTCTGTGATTTTTGCAGTGATCGGTGCCAGAATTTATTATGTGATATTTCAGTGGGACTATTATAAAGACAACCTGCTGAGTATCTTTAATACCCGTCAGGGAGGATTGGCCATTTACGGCGGTATCATCGGAGCAGTGATCACTGTTTTTGTAGTGGCAAAGGTGAAAAAGAAATCCTTTGCGCTATTTTTGGACACTGCTTGTATGGGGCTTGTGATGGGACAGGTTATCGGACGGTGGGGGAATTTCTTTAACCGGGAAGCATTCGGGGGATATACCGACGGTCTGTTAGCTATGCAGCTGCCGGTTTCTGCGGTTCGCGTGAATGAAATAACCCAGACGATGTGGGAAAATGTTCAAACCATTGGTGGCGTGGAGTATATTCAGGTTCATCCTACATTTCTTTACGAGGGTCTGTGGAACATCATGATCTTTATTCTCCTTATGATCTACAGAGACAGGAAGCGGTTTACAGGCGAATTGTTTTTGCTGTATCTGGGAGGTTATGCTTTGGGAAGATTCTGGATCGAAGGATTAAGAACAGATCAGCTTTTGATCGGGCATACCAATTTGGCTGTTTCCCAGCTACTGTCGGCTGTGCTGGTGATTGGTTGTTTGATCATAGATATGCTTATGCGAAGGCGGACAAAGGATCGGACATAAGAAAAGAGGATAGTATGAACGAGATAGCAAGTTTGAAGGAACAGATTGAGGCCATACGCAGTCAACTGGATAAAGCGGCTGCCCTGGATATGACAGATGACCGGTTTTATTCCCTGAGTCTGGAAATGGATTCGTTGATTGAAAAATATCTGGATTTGTGTACTTCGGAATAAGAAGCTTGAACAGATCAGTTAAAGTATAATTTAGAACACAGTAAAGACGTAATTGTCTGTACTGTGTTTTTTTTATGTTCCCATATCTTTTTTAGCGCAAAACCTTGATTTTTCAAGGGTTTTGGGGTAGAATAGGATTGTAAGTGGAGGAAAGTGGTTGAAAATGCCACAAAGTGGTGGATAAGTTGATAACTTTGTGGATAACATTTTTCCATACAGCAAGGCAGCGGAAAGGCAGGTGAAGACGAATGTTCATGGGTGAGTATCATCATTCCATTGATGCAAAAGGAAGATTGATCGTGCCTTCGAAATTCAGGGAACAGCTGAAAGATGAATTCGTCATCACCAAAGGATTTGATGGCTGCCTTTACGGATATACCATGGAAGAGTGGAGCAATATTGAGGAGAAATTCAAGACCGTGACCTTAACCTCCAAGGATGCAAGAAAGTTTTTACGATTCTTCTTCTCCGGAGCTTCCACATGTGAGGTTGATAAACAGGGAAGAATCCTGATTCCACCTAACTTAAGAGAGTATGCAGGATTGGATAAGGAAATCGTATCAGCCGGAGTATACTCCAGAATTGAGATCTGGTCCAAAGACAGATGGGAAGAGAACAGTTACGAGGATATGGATGATGTGGCTGAGCATATGGCTGAGTTAGGAATCAGCATTTAAAGAATGTGGAGGAAAGATGGAATTTAAACATGTATCCGTTTTATTGGAAGAAACCATAGAGGGATTACAGATCCGGCCGGATGGTATCTATGTGGACGGCACTCTTGGGGGAGCCGGACATTCTTCGGAAATCTGTAAACGTCTTGGTGAAGGCGGCAGACTGATCGGGATCGATCAGGATGAGGATGCCATAGAAGCAGCCGGCAAACGGCTTGCCGGATTTCAGGATCGGGTAACCATTGTACGGAGCAATTATTGCCGCATGAAAGAGGTTCTTAATGATCTTGGGATTGAAAAGGTTGACGGAATACTTCTGGATCTGGGAGTTTCTTCTTATCAATTGGACACACCGATGCGGGGCTTTACCTACATGGAAGAGGATGCTCCACTGGATATGAGGATGGATAATCGCCAGAGCCTTACGGCGGAGAAAATCGTGAACGAATATAGTGAAGAAGAACTTTTTCATTTGATAAGGGATTACGGAGAAGACCGTTTTGCCAAGAATATTGCAAAACATATTGTACAAGCCAGAAAAAAGGCTCCTATAAAGACTACCGGGGAACTGACAGAGATCATTCGGGCTTCCATCCCAATGAAAGTACAAGTGACGGGAGGTCATCCGGCAAAGAGAACGTTTCAGGCGATCAGGATTGAATGCAACAAGGAACTGGATGTGCTGAAAGATTCTCTGGATGAGATGATCGAATTGTTAAATCCCGGCGGAAGATTATGTATCATCACCTTCCATTCTTTGGAAGACCGGATCGTAAAAAACATTTTTAAGACGAACGAAGATCCCTGTACCTGTCCGAAGGAATTTCCGGTCTGCGTATGCGGAAAGAAATCCAAAGGCCGTGTAGTTACACGTAAACCGATTCTTCCCACCGAGGAAGAAATGGAGGACAACTCCAGATCAAGAAGTGCAAAATTAAGGATTTTTGAGAAGAAATAAGTATAGAAAAGAAAGGAATGAATGCTATGGCAGATCAAACAAGGATGAATAATTCATATGTATATGGAAATACAGCCCCTGCATACAATCCAGATATGGAACAGGAGGAGGCATACAGACGGGCGTTACGTCAGAGAAAAGTTCGTGAAGAAGAACTGCTCAGAGCCCGGAGAAGACAACGCCGTATCCTGGAGCGTGAAAAGAAGACAAGCCGTGCCAATTTGATGGTGATGACTATGGCGACGGTGATGATCCTTGGCCTTTGTGCGGTATATATCCAGTTAACCTCCCAGTTGAATTCTACTATGAATAAAGTGGCAAGTCTGGAGAGCCAGGTTATTGATCTGACAGCAGAAAATGACTCCATGGAAAAACGTATTGAAACTTCTGTAGACCTTGATAAGATCAGAAAGCAGGCAACAGAAGAATTGGGAATGGTCTATCCTAAAGAAGATCAGATCGTGTATTATCATGTGGACAACAATGATTACATGGAGCAGTATAAAGACATTCCATCCGGAACCAAAGATACGATCATGGGAATGATATTTGGAAACTAGAAGGTGTAAGTGTGGCGGCGAGAAAATATAAGAATTACAGCTTAACAAGGAGCATGAGAAAGAAAATCATAGTAGTGCTTGGGATCATCCTTGCAGCACTACTGTTTCTGATCGTGCGCCTTTTTTATATTAATCTGGTCAAAGGAGACGATTATGAAAAGACGGTTCTGGATCAACAGGAGTATTCCAGCAAGACCATCCCATATAAACGTGGGGATATTGTAGACCGGAACCATACGGTTCTTGCCACCAGTACCGATGTATACAATGTGGTATTGGATTGTAAAGTCCTGAATTCGAAAGAAAAATGCATTGACTCAACGGTAAGCGCGTTGACAGAGTGCTTTGAGATCACCGAAGAAGAGGTGCGGGGTTATTTGAAGGATCAACCCAAAAGTCAGTATTGTGTGATCTTAAAAAAGATTAGCTATGAGGAAACAAAGAAGTTCCGGGAACTGAAGGAAGAAAAGGACAGTAATATAGCAGGCGTTTGGTTTGAAAAGGAATATATCCGGAGCTATCCGTATGAGGAACTGGCTGCTTCCCTTATTGGATTTACAACCACAGGGAACGAGGGAATCAATGGGCTTGAAAAGTCTTATAATGATATTTTGAACGGAACGGACGGAAGAGAGTACGGATATCTGGATTCTGATAATGATTATGAGAAAACAGTGATCAAACCGGAAGATGGAAAAACCGTGGTATCTACCATTGATTTTACCATTCAGTCCATTGTGGAATCAAAGATCCTTGCATTTAACGAAGAACATGCAGGAGACGGAAAACTGGGCAGCAACAATACGGCTGTTCTGGTAATGGATCCCAATACAGGGGAAATCCTTGCTATGGCTGATTATCCGACCTATGATCTGAATGACCCCAGGGATCTTAGCAAAGTATATACAAAGAAGCAGATCAAGAAAATGTCTGACGAAGAGCAACTGGATGCCTTAAATCAGTTATGGAACAACTTCTGCATCACGGAGACCTACGAACCCGGGTCCACAGCAAAACCTTTTACTGTGGCAACCGGATTAGACAGTGGAAAATTGTCCGGAAAAGAAACATTTATCTGTAATGGATCCCAAAAAGTGGGTGGCTACACCATTCATTGTGTAAACCGAAACGGTCATGGAAAAGAAACGATCGAGAAAGCTATTAATAACTCCTGTAACGACGCACTGATGCAGATAGGAGATAAGATCGGTATTGATACCTTTGTAAAATATCAGGCGATCTATGGGTTTGGCCGGAAAACCGGTATTGATCTTCCGGGAGAAGCACGAACCGACAGTTTGGTGTATACCAAGGAAACCATGGATGCCACAGCATTGGCGACGAACTCGTTTGGACAGAACTTTAATACCACTATGGTGCAGTTGGCAAGCGGATTTTGTTCCCTGATCAATGGCGGAAATTATTATAAACCGCATGTTGTAAAAGAAATTCTGAACAGTGATGGGGTGGTGGCCGAAGAAATCGAACCGGTGCTGGTACGCCAGACCATTTCAAAGGAAACCAGCAGTTATCTGCGCAAATATCTGTACACCACGGTGAATGAGGGAACAGCGCACAGCGCCAAAGTAGAAGGTTATACTATGGGTGGAAAAACAGGTACTGCGGAAAAACTTCCCCGCGGAAACAAGAAGTATCTGGTCTCTTTCATCGGTTTTGCGCCGGCGGCAGACCCTCAGGTGCTGATCTATGTTATTATTGATGAACCGAACGTAGACAATCAAGCCCAGAGCTCCCTGGCAACAAATCTGGCAAAAGAGATCATGACAGAGGTATTGCCATACATGAATATCTATCCGGACGAAGGAAAAGAAGATTCGGTTCCCAAGATTGAGAATCTGGAAGAAGACTATCAGGGAGACATTTTTGAAAATTAATACATAACCTCATAGAGAGATTCATAAGAAATATAAAATCCCGATATGAGGTTGTTTTTATGAAAACTTACCAGAGGCGAAAACTGGTGATCACTTTTTTTGCCTGCCTTTTTTTGATGATCCTTTTGATGTCCAGGCTTTGTTATATCATGGTGTGGGGATCGGCTTATTACAGTGAAAAAGCGCAGGATCTTCATGAACGGGAGCGGAGTATTAAGGCTCCCAGGGGGAAGATCTATGATACTAATGGTGTGATACTGGCAGACAATCAAACGGTATGTACAGTTTCCGTGATCCACAATCAGATTGAGGATCCGGAAGCAGTGATCAGTATGCTCTGTAAGGAGTTGGATCTTTCGGAAGAAAAGGTAAGAAAGCGCGTGGAAAAAGTCTCTTCTATTGAGCGGATCAAATCTAATGTGGAAAAAGAAACCGGTGACAGGATCTTAAGCTATGGGTTTGACGGAGTGAAGGTGGATGAGGATTCCAAGCGGTATTATCCGTTCGACACGTTGGCTTCGAAGGTAATTGGTTTTTCCGGAGGAGAAAATCAGGGGATTATTGGTTTGGAAGTACAATACGAAGCGCTTTTGAAAGGACAGGACGGAACGATCCTAACTCCGACGGATGCCAGAGGTATTGAGATACGCAATGCGGTGGAAACCAGAGTAGAGCCAATCCCCGGTGCAGATCTTTATACAACGTTAGATTACAATATCCAGTTTTATGCCCAGCAGGCGGCGGAAAAGATCATGAAAGAAAAGGAAGCCAGGCATGTCAGTATCATCGTTATGAATCCACAGGACGGTGGGATCTATGCTATGGTGGATGTGCCGGAATATGATCTGAACCATCCGTTTGACGAGACGCTTTCATCGGATGAACAGAATGAAGCTTGGAGAAATGGTTGTATCAATGATACCTATGAACCGGGATCCATTTTCAAAATCATCACTACCTGTGCAGGGCTGGAAGAAAAAGTAGTAACACTGAATGACCGTTTTTTCTGCCCGGGTTACAAAGTGGTGGAGGATCGAAGGATCCACTGCCACAAGGTGGCAGGACATGGATCGGAGAATTTTGTAGAGGGACTGCAGAACTCCTGCAATCCTGTGTTTATAGAAGTTGGACTGCGCCTGGGCGTGGACAATATGTGTAAATACTTTAAACAGTTTGGATTGTTGGGAAAGACCGGGATCGACCTTCCGGGGGAAGCGTCTACCATTATGCATGACAAAGAGAATATGGGGTTGGTAGAGCTTGCTACGGTTTCTTTTGGACAATCTTTTCAGATTACTCCATTAATGTTAGCTACCACGGTATCTTCCCTGGTAAATGGAGGCAGGAAGGTAACACCGCACATTGCAAAGTATGCACAGTGGCAGGACGGAACCCAAAAAGAGTTCACTTATGAGAAAGGAGAGCAGATTGTTTCGGAAGAAACGTCCCGGACAATGGCAGAACTGTTGCTTAGCGTAGTATCGGAAGGGACCGGAAACCGGGCCTATATAGAAGGGTATCAGATTGGTGGAAAAACAGCAACTTCTCAGACATTGCCGCGTAGCGCAAAGAAATATATTTCATCTTTTCTTGGATTTGAGCCGGCTGATAACCCGGATGTATTGGCGTTGATCACCATCACTGAACCCCAGGGGATTTATTATGGAGGAACCATAGCGGCACCGGTAGTAAAAAATATTTTTGAAAACATGCTGCCGTACTTGCGTAATAAACAAAAATGAACTATAATTTTTTAGTTAAAAATATATAAAAACAGATGAAGAGGTGC
>JBJEKY010000066.1:0-17057 GCA_051878875.1 Lachnospiraceae bacterium
TTTTCTCATATGCTTTTTCGTTAGTAGACCCTGCTCAAAGAGCTCGATCAACTCCGATTTATTCCGCCCTCTCACTTTTTCTCCGGTACTCCCCTCCTGACTGAATAATATGTTTTCCACAACATGTTCCATATTTTTTCCATAAAAATACATATTTAGTATAGCACGCCACATATAGTATGTCATTATGCTCGTGCAGTCACAGCCACGATACCATTACTTCTTATAAGCATAATACAGGAAGTTCGCGATGTCAGCACGGGTGCAGACTGCACTGTCTCCGTTGAATTTATTATCTCCCGTATTCTGGATCATGCCCTTCTCCTCGGCCCAGGCAACTGCTTTTGCATAGAATACCCAGTCCTCAAAATCCGTAAAGGTCGTTTCCTTTGTCGGTTCCGGTGCTCCCACACTCATCCACACATAGTACAACGCATAGCTCTTTAAGCATACATCGTTGGGATACAACATTCCCCAGTCAACAAGACCTTTTTCCTGCGCCCACAAAGCCGGTTTATAGAAGGTATCTGTTGATTTTACATCTGCGAACCAGTTTTTCGACTGTGTCATTGGCGAACCGTTTGCCTTATACAGATAGGTAAATACCTCCCCACGGGTGCATGATGCCTTCGGTGAGAATTTTGTGCTGTTGATTCCGGTCATGATCTTCTGCTTTACTACCCAATCTACAGCTTTTGTATCCTTGGACTCCACATCAGTAAACTTGCTTCCTGAGGATGTGCTGCTCTTAATGGTAAGCTTAATCGTTTTTTTCGAATTCAACTTCAAAGTATATCCGCCCTTTACCTTCGTCATGTAAGTGGTATCAAGAGGAAGATAAGATTTCAAACCGGATTTATCTGTGCAGATCAGATATTCACCTTCCATCTCCTCTACACTGCTAAAGGTTTTCTTGCCGGTGCTGGTAGTATAGGAAGTGATCGGATACTTTGAGATTGCAAAAACTTGAACCGACTGTGTTCCATAGCTCGTGATACCGATATAATCATAATCCTTACGCAGGATATTGGCACGATGAGGCTTACTGTTCATCCATCCAACCACCGCTGCTGTGGCACTAAATTTATTTGTTTTACAGCTATATATGTTCTCGCCTAGGCCACCATTTTCAAATGAGTCAGGAACCGCCGTACGGAAACTGGTTCCATCCGGTCTGGTATGCTTCAACGATGGCTTTTTATTCAGTTCTTCGGCGCGTATACAAGTCACTCCCTGAAGTGGCTGAACCATCGTCAGCAGAGAAAGACCTTCCTTAAACCGCTCAATATTGCACTGTCGCAAAATTTCCCAATCTTTACTCGCCACATCACATTGCTTCTTGGATGGCCGTTTTCGCGCCAGTTTCGGAATCTCTTCATGGAAGCGAAGCTCTTTATCCTTGCCGCCTAATGTCATGGTCATATAGCCGGTAATGCTGCCCTTCTTCTCATAGGTCGCATTCACCTTGGTAAATTTGGTCCATTTAGCGGTGGTGCCATTCTTTGATGCAGCAAGCGCTACCTTTAACAGTTCCGCTTTCGTCGTCTTATTGGAAACCTTTACCTGATGCATGGCATGAGACATTGCTTCCCAATCTTCCGTGAGTTTTTTTTCATTATCAGACTTTGCCTTTGGTATCAGCTTTCTTATATTAAGCACCATTCGGTCCGTACCCTCGGAAATAACAATATTGGCTTCTACCACTCCATAGGTGGTATTTCCGCCGGCCTCCGTTTCCGGTGCCGGAGTATTTGTAAAGTCCTTGATCTCCAACGTCACCGTACTTCCGGCCGGAAGTGCCTTCTTGGCATACTCTAATATATCTTTTTCTGTAGTATCATCGCTGGGTGTAAATTTTGCAAAAGCTTTGCTGATCGCATCATATGCCTTCATCACTCCGTCAGACGCATAAACCGTTACTGCTGAAAAGCTTAGGATCAACGTAGCCACCAGTATCAAAAACATCGAAAACCGTCGTTTTGTCATATCCTTTTCCTCCGTAGCCTTTTTCGTTGTTAGAATTTAAATACAAACTTCTGCGAGCTGCTTCCTGATTTCTCCTTGAACGTCAGCGTTCCTCCACAGACCGGTGTTCCGCCTTCGATATCCAAATACTGACCGTATCCGTTTCGGATGCAGACACTTCCATCATCATTGTATTCCAATGTTATGATCTGGCTTTTATATCCCTGCATACGCTGGCAGACTTTATTGTCTGAATAGCTAAGGGTATATAAAGAATTGACATTTTTCAAGGAATACTTTCCGCCATCGTAATCGATCATAAATCTTTGATTGTTGCTGCCCTTACAATCCCAAAGGCCGATGGTTGCACCTTCTTGACGACTTTCCTCCCAGACATCCAGACACACATTCTGGTTATCAAATGGCACGATCAGATATCCCACCTGACTGTCACTCACCAGATATCCCGTCTTAAGAGTCGGCACTAAGGCCTTGTAGAGTCTGGATATGGCTTCCTCTCTTCGCACTTTGCTTCCTGACCAGCCGCTATTCTTCTTTACTACCGCACAAGCATCCGCAGCTGCATCTGTCACTTTCATCAGACGTTCTACGATTTCATTATAAGTGTCCTCAGTCAGTGGTTCATCAGGGGAAAACTTCTTGTTAGAAGTACTCTTTATGATACCCAGCTGATGCGCCATGATCACATATTTGTCCTTTGTATCCGTGAAGGGTGATGTGGTCTTTTGCTTTGGCAGCTTCTTTCCCATGGCCTGATACCAAAGCACTGCCAGTCTGCAAAGTTCCTTTTTCGTCAGTGTCTTGTTGTAATCCTTCAAGATACCGCTGTAAGTCAGCTTTGCTTTTTTTGCCAGCTTGATGTAGGGCTGATATTCCGTTCCCGCACCTTCCAGATAGGCATCTGCTGTGATGACATCGCTCTTTTTGATATAGGCGACATTGGATTGGCCGACCAGGATCTTCATCCAGTTTTTATTGTAGTTCGCATTCACGATCTGTACAGCAGTTCCGGCGGGAGCGCATGCGTAACAGTTGGCCGGCTTACTGTCATCCGGAAGTGCATAAATGTATCCATAATCATCTCCCTGTAATACATCACCGACTAAACCTTTCTTTTTCACCACATCCGCCTTGGTTTTCCTCTTTAGAGACGTTCTCTTTTTCACCTGATCAAGAGGAATGGCTGACTTGTTCAAATAATAGGCCTTTCCTTCGTAATTCACGATATTGTATTGTCCCGTACAGGTCGTATACAGCTGATTAATATAGACAATCGAACCCTTCGGAATGCACTCTTTGTAATAGTGTTTTCCATCAAAGGGCTGCGCGTCTGACGGCAGTACGGCATAGGACTCAAACTTCATGAGCGACTCACATACCGGCTTAAAATCCGTGACATCCACCCAGGTCATGGTAGCCGCCTGTGCATATGTAACACCTGAAAGCACCGTCAGCATCCCGGCCATCATCAGACAGCAAAGGCGTTTCAAGAAATTTCTTTTTTTCATCGCCAACCACCTGAATCAGTTGCTACTTTTCTTTGTTATTCTTTAAGATCAGACGTTTATGTTTACCGGAATAAGTCCAGTATTTGCTGGTAAGCTTCGGACAGTTCTTTGAAGTGATGGAGCTGACCTTCTTTCCGCGCGCATCCCATTCCTTCCATGTGATCATGGAATCACCATAGACCGGTGAGGTGGTGCTGTAATTATCGTAAATATAATATTTACCGATCAGATTTACGATTCCGTTATCATAGCTGCCAAGAATGCCGCCTACATACTTGGAGCCCTTCTTTCCGGTCACCTTTCCGGTATTATAGCAGTGAGTGACCGTCCATTTTTTGTCCATATAATTACTGTATCCGGCGACACCTCCAACCTTGCTCTTGGTGTTTGTGGAAATCCTTCCGGTATTGTAGCATTCTGACATACGGCCTACCTCTCCGGCCACACCTCCAACCTGTCCCAGATCCTTACTCTGGTTTTTGCTTGCCGTGACAGTCACCTTTCCGGTGTTGTAGCACTCTCTTACCTGACCACCCAGATATGCAAACACTCCTCCGCACCAGAAACTGCCTCCCTGTTGCGTGATGGACACAGCTCCTTTATTGAAACACTTGGTGCAAACATATCCACTTTCCACACCATAATAAGCCGCCACTCCGCCTGCGTAGACGTCATTTTTTGTTTTATTTGTCACAGTCACCTTCCCGGAATTGGAACAACTGCTGATCTTATCAGGTTGGGAGGACACTCCGGCTGCATACATCCAATATGTCCCGGCTCCGGCCTTAGCCTCCAGCTTAATCGTTCCTGAGTTGCTGCATCCGGTATGCGTTCCCTTTGCGGAGATTCCGGCGACGTACAAGGCTTCTCCCGGCGATGCAAATCCTGTCAGGGAAATTGTTCCGCTGTTCTTGCAATTCTTAAAGGTTCCAAAACCGGAAATGCCGGATACAGAACCTCCCACAAAATGTTTCATACGACAGTTTGCAGTAATATTTGCCTTGTTGGTACAGTTTGTAAAGGTACCAATCTCACAAAAACCGTTAATGTCATACTCCATCGGATCATAGGAGATGGTTTCATTGCCGCTCACAGAGATCTTTCCGGTGACGGTGACCTTGCTGCATGTGGCTTTACCGTTGGCAAGCGCAGCTACCTGGGCACCATAATCACTTTTGACATTGATATTCACATCAGACAGCGTCAGATTCTTAAAGGTGGCATCCTTGATTTTTCCGAAAAGGGAGATCTGCGGATACTCCGAAGCGGTTACATTTACTGTGTAGCCCTTGATCTTGTGCCCCTTACCGTCAAACGTACCGGTAAACGCAGCCCCACCGTAAGTAAGATCATTAAATATCTGCGTGTTTTCAGACACCGTGATATCTTTGGTGAGGTAATAGCTGCCCGATGGGTTGTCCCGCATCTTCAAAAGATCTTCCTCACTGGAGACGGCAACAGGATCCCCGGATGTTTCTGCGTTGGCCTTTGTGACCGGAACCATGGTGCACAGCAGACACAGGCACAATAGAATACTGAAAAATCGTCTTTTAGTCATAATATCACTCCCTTTTCTAGTACAACGGTACGTTAAAAACCTGAATTCCGCTTACCGGCAGATTCTTTTTATTTTTGACCAGACTGGACTTCGGGAACTTAAGAGTGACAGATTTCGCACTATTGGCCGGAAGTGTCAGAGTGATCATCTTTTTTGTGTCGGACAGGTTCTTCAATGAGTCCACCCAAACTCTTACCTTCACTTTTGTCGACATATTGTTTACTGCCATTGCTTTAACTACAAGGTTGCCCTTGGAATCATACTTTGCACTGTAAGCTTTGATATCGTAGCTATTCTCTCTCACATCTGATGAGGTGATCTTTGCTGCAGAGTAGGTATTTGCTTTCACGTTGACCTTGCATGTAAGTTCAACACCCTTTGTAGTCGTAACGGTAATGGTGGCTGTTCCTTTCTTCTTTCCGGTGACTTCGCCCTTTGAGGTAACAGTGGCAATACTCTTATTACTGCTGGTACACTTCTTTATGGTATCTCTCCTTACTGACAGTTTTGTCTTAAAGCCTGCGGTGACAGTCACTTCTTCTTTCACCAGAGCAGGCATATTCTTTGAGTCATCCAGTGTCTGTGCACTAAACATTGCCTGTGTATCGCTATCACTGTCAAATGTCACATGGATATAATGGGTTCCGGCCATAACGCCCTGGAACTGATCTACGTGATAATAAACGGTACCGGCGGCCTGCTGCTGGGACTTCCACGCAGAATCATCTGCTGAAACCTGAATGGCATCGCCGACCTTATTACCCTCGGAATCGTAAATGGTAACGGTATATCCGATCTTTGTATTGAGCAATGTCGTTTGCCATGAAATCTTTCCATAGGTTTTGGTCGTGATGGCCACCTCGAAAGACTGGCCGGAAGGAACAGTCACGATACCATCTGTTTTATAAGCGACCTTCCATGAAGCGGCAGAAACCCGAAGCGGGTTTCCCGATAAAATCAATGTCATTATAATAGCAAGTGTTAAGATACTTGCGGTCATTTTCTTAAAACAGTTTTTCATGTTGTACATCTCCTTTATTTAATTTATTGTGCGTGTATTTATAAGTTACAAGATTATTGTACCGCAAATTTAACCATTTTTCCGAAAATGGCGCGAAAGGTAACTATAGGGCGCGAGTGGTACGAATGGGAGGTTGTTATCAGAACACAAAACTTTTATAATTGAATCAAGATCGTTGGAAAGGAGATAGAAGAATGCTCATACAGGTACTGTCATTTTTGCATCAGGGCTCCACACTGCTTTTCGGAATCCTGATCTCAGCTTTTTTTCTCGGTGTAAAACAGAGCAGGAAAAATACCCTGCATCTGCTACTGTTCTTTGGAGTAGATGGTCTTGTGAATCTTTTATGCAATATGTATCTGGGTGAAACTACAACCAGCCATATCTACCCGCTCATCGTGCATCTGCCGCTGATCCTGTTTTTGTGCCTTTACTATGGGTATTCGTTGCTGGCATCCTGCGTATCGGTGTTCACAGCCTATCTTTGCTGCCAGATCAGCAACTGGATGGGGTTGTTTATACTCACTGTAACAGAAAGCGAAAAAGGTTATTATCTTGCGCGGATTCTAACCACGGTACTGGTGTTTGTGATCCTATGCAGATATGTCTGTCCCGTTACGGAGTCCGTATTCGCGAAAGAAAAGCGGGATCTATTGGTAGTGGGCGCTTTTCCGTTTGTCTACTATGTATATGACTATATCGTTACCAAATTTTCCTCTCTGCTCTATTCCGATAACAAGGCAGTGGCAGAGTTTATGGGTTTTACCTTTTGCCTGGCATATCTTATTTTTCTGCTGGTCTATTTCCGTGAATCCGAAAAACAGCAGGAAATCCGGCGCTACACGGATCTGATGGAGATGCAGCTACTTTCTCAGCAAAAAGAAATCGAGCAGGTCAAATCGGCCCAAAAGGCTATAACAATTCTCAGGCACGATATGCGACACCATCTGAATGTGATCCTTGCACAGTTGCAGGGCGACAATGTGGTGGATGCAATGGATTATATACGCCAGGTAGGAGATGCCTGTTCCGGTACCGAACTGACGGATTATTGTGAGAATGAGATGCTGAATGCGGTGCTGTCCATCTGGCAAACCCGCTTTGCAGAACGCGACCTGACGCTAAACTATGATATTTCCGTCAATCATTCTTTATCCTGTCCTGATCTGGCTCTTTGTACGATACTCTCCAATGCTTTGGAAAATGCAATGAACTCCTTGATGGAAACAGACGTACCGGAAGAAAAATGGGTGAGGCTGAAAATGTTCCAAAAGGACAGCAGACTTATGATCCAGATGGAAAACCCATGCAGACAGGTTCCTCGCTTTGTGGACGGAATTCCGATTTCCGAAAAAAAAGATCATGGTGTCGGAACCAAAAGTATGGTTTATTATGTGGAAAAGCTCCATGGACAGTGCAATTTTTCGGTGCAGGATCATAAATTTCTGTTGCGGATCATACTGTAGAATCTAGTCCCGAAAAAAGAACTGTGTTATACTGTAGAAAAATGTCGGAAGATTGCTAACTTGGGAGAGATTATGAAAATTGCAGTGTGTGATGATGAGAAAAGATTTGTAGATAATACATGCGCTCTGTTGGAACGCTGGGCAAAAGAACGGAACATCTGTCTGTCGCTGTATCGCTTTTCGGACGGAGATGCACTACTGCGGGCGCACCGTAGTGAAGTGATGGATCTGATCTTTCTGGACGTGCTCATGCCGCTTTTAAATGGAATCGATACAGCAAAAGAACTGCGGACAGAGGATCCGGCTGTTCCGATCATTTTTCTTAGTTCTGCAAGGGAATATGCTGTGGACTCCTACGAGGTAAATGCCTTCCAGTATCTGGTCAAGCCACTGGATGAAAAACGCCTGTGGGCAGTTCTCGATAATTTTTCCAAGACCATTTACACACAGCGGGAGATGATCATACTCCATACGCAAGTCGGATTCTGCAGGATTGCCGTAGAGGATGTGGATTATCTGGAGGCGCAGAATAAGCACGTGGCCGCTTATCTATCTAACGGCACTTCAATTCTGCTTTCAGAGAATTTTTCCGGATGCGAACAACTTTTTACATTGGAAAAGGGTTTTTGCAAAAGCCATCGCAGCTATTTGGTGAATCTAAGTCATGTGAAAGAATTTACCAAAACCGAGATTATTATGAACACAGGTGCAGTTGTTCCCATTTCCAGAAATTGCTATCAGGTATTCAAGGAGACCTATTTTTCCTATATGTTTCAATGAAACATTGCTGCGCGCATATCATCATTGCAATCATATACAAACTGCTGCATTTTCACACAGCAGCAGTATCTACGAACGTGCCAGAATACCTTCAAACTCTGTAGACGGCATTGGTTTTGCAAATAAGTATCCCTGGATATCGTCACAATTGTTTTCTTTCAAAAATTCCAGCTGCATATTGTTTTCAACACCCTCTGCCGTGATATGCAGTCCCAATTTTTGTCCCATATTGATCACATAGTACAATAAGATTTCGCCGTTTTTATCTCCAATGTGGTCGATCAGACTTTTATCCAGCTTTAATGTATCAAAACACTGCATGTTGAGCGTAGAAAGGGAGGAGTATCCCGTTCCAAAATCATCCATAAGGATCCGGATACCCATATTCCGGAACTGCTCTAAGAATTCCTGGATATTTGACATTCCCTCCATCGCAGTCTCTGTGATCTCCAGCTGTATAAACACAGGATCAATGTCATACTCCTGTAAAATAGTTCCATATCGTTCCACAATATCAGCATAGTACAAAGATGCCCTGCTCAGATTAATGGACACCGGATAGATTTTCTGCCCCTTGGCAAGCCACTGCGCCTGTTGTTTGCAAACCTTACGGAACATATATTCATCCAATTTCACGATCATTCCGTTTTGTTCAAACAGCGGAATAAAAATGCCTGGGGAAATCAAACTTCCATCCGTATCTCTCCATCTCGCCAATGCTTCACTGCCCACTATTTCTCCGGTTGCGACACTGTACTTAGGCTGATACCAGACTTCGAACTCTTCTTGTGCAAGAGACTCCTCGAATCGCTCCTCCATCCTCTGATTCTGCTGTAGCCGCTCATGATCCATTTCATTATAGAATACGTAATACTGATCGTTCTGGCTACGTGCCTGCTCTCTGGCAAGCTGCGCTTTGCTATACGCATCCTCCAGTTCCTCAATTCCCTGCATTTCATAAATTCCGTAGCGGGAATGGATTCCTTCCACCTGCAGCGTGCGTGCCTGCTGATTGATCTTAGCGGAAATGTCTTTCAATTGCTCCAACAACCGTTCTTTCTCTTCGGTTTGCAAAAACATGCAAAAGACATCTTCCCTCACATGACAGGCCAGTTCATCACCGCGAAGTTCATTAGTCAGGATCTGCCAGACATCACCGATCATACGGTCACCTGCTGCCATTCCGGCAGCAATATTGATATTATTAAAATGAGTAATGTCCATAGACACCAGATACCCCCGGGTATCTCGCTTTTTACTCATATCTACGCAAAATCTTGCAAAATTTGCCCCTTTGGTAAGCGGATCTTCATATGCATAACGAAGCATCATGCTTTTCTGTTCCCTGGAAAGCATGACAACAAATGCCACTCCCATAAGAGTTAGTATGAACACAACCAAAGCCATCACATACAGACTCTGCTGGATCGGTTCCACTCTGCTCTCCAGAACGTCTGCCGGTATGATGGTAAGCATATACCAGGTAACATCACCGTCCATAAGTTCTACCGGGACACAGTGATAATAGTTTTTCTCTGCCAGATAAAAAACGCCCCCATCCGAAGTGTTGTTTTCCATCTGTTTTTGCAGTTTTTTGATTGCTTCTGCATTCTTCTCATTTGTGCCCAGCATATCTGTAAAAAGATTTTCGGACAACTGGAGAATGTCACTTCCCATAGCAACCAAAATCTGTCCTTCACTATTAATAGCACAACTGTAGCCCTGGCCATCAAAACTGTCAATCTGAAGGGCATCATTAAAGTTTTGGGAATGGTAGGTCAGACCAAATACCCCTTCTACTTCCCCCTGATCATCGACGATCGGAATGGTCATAACATTGACCAGACCATGGCTTTCTTCCAATGCGTCTTCCAAAATACCGGTGATGGATGACTTGCCTTGCATTCCACGTTGGAAAAATTCCCGGTAGGACAGATCTGCCACACCTCCGTCTGTGGCGTAACTGGTTCCGTCCGGAAAGCAATATCCAAACCGTTTTAGATCATACTCATCGAGAAATATCTCCAGGGAGTGCAGTTTTTCTTCAACATTGTCCCGCCGAACATCGTGCATATTCTCGGAAAGACTTACCAGCAGTTCATGCTCTGAATGTATTTTATTGTGCAGTGCCAATGCATTCTGCGTGGCTACATCCTCAAGATTCTTCCTTAATTGTCCCTCAAGCTCATTAAAAATAATATAGGAGTTGAAAAAAATCGTAATTACAATCGCCGCCAACACAAGCAGGATGACGCTAAACTTTTTTGTATTTATTCTTTTTCTGTTTTCCTTCATACTTTTCCTCAAATATTTGAAAATACAAGCTTAAATTTATTATATGGCGCTCGTATTTCTATGACAAGTGAAAAAGTAGTGAACAGATGTGGGGGAAGGGCGCAAAAAGCCGCATGTACGTGTACATGCGGCGAGGGTGTTCATCACACCCACATGATCAAATTCCGATTTCCATGATGTATGGATGCAGCTTGTTTCTTTTACAAAATCCTCCGATCATTCCATATGAACCACATCCTGAAACAATTGCTCTACATACTCATAGCTAAAGCTCTTATCCTGATTTCGAATTGCATTTTCGTCCGCCAGTTCCTTCGAGTAATCCTCAAAAAAGTATGTGGTAACTCCTCCATATCCCGGACTCACATGAGTCACCAAAGGTAACATATCATATTCCGAAATGGTAACTTTTCCTTCTTCACGGGTGAGCGTTACTTTTGCCATGCCACCAACCATACGATTGGCAATGCCGCTTCCGAAGTCTGAGGTCCAGTTAACAAAATTGCCAAGGGAATAATAGACGAGCATCGGCCCTTTTTCACCTTCGATCATCTCAACCGGTTCCAGGACATGGGGATGTGTACCAAGTACTAAATCCGCACCGCCTTCATAAAAGATTTCTACCCACTTGTCCTGTTCTGCCGTCTTTTCCAGGGAGTATTCGATGCCCCAATGCGGACATACAATGGTAAAGTCTGCCAACTCTTCCGCTTTTACAAGATCTTCCTTCACCCGGGATTCCTCCAACATGTCAACCGCAAACGGCATATCATCCGGCAACGGAATCCCATTCATTCCATAGGTATAATTCAGGATCGCAATTTTTATCCCTTCACATTCCGCGATATATATTTCTTCCTGATCTTCCTTGCTGCCATGAATCCCCAGCACTGCAAGATCCGGATAATGTTCCTGCCAGTAGTTCAGGCAATTGGTAAGCCCCTTTTTTCCCCTGTCCAGTGCATGATTCGATGCATGACAGATGACATCAAATCCGGTATTCACCAATTCATCGGCCAGTTCATACGGTGCATTAAATGCCGGGTAACCGTAAATTCCAATTTCCGCTCCGCCAATGATGACTTCCTGATTGACCAAAGCCAGATCGGCAGCTGCCACTTCATCCTTTACATTTGCAAAAACCGGAGCGAAATCATAGACTCCGTCCTCTGTTATTGCACTTTGTTCCACTCCTGTATGTAATAAAACATCGCCCACCATTATAATGGTAACCGTCGGCGGCTGAACTTCTTCCGGCTGTTCTTCTACGAATTCTGTTTGTGTTTCCTCCGGTTGAACAAGTTCAGATTCTTCTTCCTCTACCTCAACAGGTTCGGTCGCAGGCTTTGCCGAACAACCGGATAAAAGGAGTGCATTAGCGAGTATGCAGGCCGCTATCCGCAGCATATTTTTAATTTTAAAATTCTTATCATCCATTATTTTTTTCAACTAAATTCAACCTAATTAGCTTGTAGCATAAATCCAGACAAAGCACTTTCCACAACAGCATTTAATGATTTTTTATGCTCATAAGCATATATGGCAACTGCTTTATGAAGTTCAGGTGATATCCTGATGTTAAAAGTCCCTTTATACGCTCTTTCTGGCTCAACTGCACGTTCTTCGCACAATGCTAAATAATCATCTATTGCTGTATGAAAATCTTCTACAAGTTCTTTTGCATTTTCACCTTCATAAGAGATTAAAGATCTAATCCCTTGTACTTTTCCATAGAATACGCAATCCGCTTCTGAAAACTCAATACTTCCAATGTATCCTTTATATTGTAATATATTACTCATCCCAAAAGCCCTCCTGCTCAAATATATTATGTAAATCCTTTATAACATATTCTTTAAGTTCTTTCCTTGGATGTGGTCTATGCAATAAAATGTCACAGTGTCCTTCACATATAAAACGGACACGTGAACCACTTGTTTTTCCTTTATTGTCCTGACCATATCCATAATGTTCAAGTAAAGTAATTGCATCTAGAAATGTAATATCTTTATTCATCTTTTTGAATTTCTCTTCTATCACTTTCCATCGAGCCATATTCTTCTCCTTAATAGTACACTACTCTCATCGCATTTGCAACTATTTTTGATACCACTTTTTCAATCTTTCTTTTCTCTCGTTCCAAACCATATACTTTTTGTGCTGCGCATCACAGATTTCCCAAAAAGAATCTAAATCCTCCCCTTCAATAGCAATATCCCCGATAATTTGGAAGCCTCTTTCAACAAAAAACAACTTAACATATTCAAGCCAAACTGATGGCTCTGCAAACTTCTCTGCGATGCATTGCAAATTATTATCCTCATCAAAAAACCACGGATTTCCAAAGTATTCATCCATTTTCTCATAAGGATTTGTAGCTTCAAAAAAACGGATATACTCTATCAATGTATTATCATCCGGCTTAGGTTCAACCTTTAGTTCGCCTACTCCAATCATCCATGCTCCCATATAAATGCTCCTTGCATTTTCTATATATTGTAGTAAAATATAACCATCGGTTACTTATTTGAGTATATAACCAATGGTTATCTTTTGCAAGGAGTATTTTATGAAATTCAAAAACGAGCGATTAACACAAATACGAGAAAATCTTGGAATTAATAAAGCAGAAGCTGCAAGGAGGCTAAATATGTCAGCAATGGGATATGGAAGATATGAAAAAGGTGAACGCGAACCCTCTTTCCAAACTGTAAGCTTTATAGCTGATACTTTTGGGACAACAACCGATTATTTATATGGAACAACTGATACCGCCTCAGCAGAAACCATTACCATTTCTTCAATAAGCGACCCCGAACTTTTTCATTTGGTTTGTGCCATGAAAAAAGATTCTGACTTAACTAAAAGACTGTTAGCTTACGCATCCAGAATAGAAATTATAGACAATTGATTATGAAATAGTATCATCAATTAACGCAAAAATCCCGCAAACCTTTGCTATTGCAAGGTCTGCGGGATTCATATTTTCTTTTGTTCCCCAAGTTTTACCATTCGTTCCGCAAGTTCTGTATTGATTTCGTTATATGTTTTCTGAGACAAATTGATCATGCTAATATTTTATCCCTTTTTGCGAAAATTATCAAGAAAGGGATAAGATATTAGCTGTTTTTTGATTACAATTGAGAATTTGAGGATTGAGGTTGAGGCAACTTGGACAACCGAAAAAACATCACAACATTGTAAACAAAAGCCTGGCAGGAATGGCAGGGTCATATTCATGACCTTTCTGTCATTACGATCTTTAGTCCCATTTTATACATTCTTCAACCTTATCATTTGACAACTCATTGATATTCTCTGAAAATTTTTTACTTATTTCACCCAGTATGCTCGTATAGATTCTAACCTTTTCAAAGACTTCAGAAAAGTTTTCAGCCCGGAATGAGCCCGAGAAAACATCGTCACCATTATTCTCATTTACCTCAAAAAAATATTTTCCCTTCTCCACGATAATATGTGCTTGTATATTGATCCCAAAGTTTTCTATCACAAAATCAATTGTCTTCGATACCAGGTGCACCATGTCGGAATGTCTTTTAAATAAATCCGCATATGCTCCTATATGATCTTCGCAATAGTTTTCTACCAGATCCCTGATACAATCATCATCTGTTAGAAAATCACCCGAGGAGAACATTTTTTCAGATACAACTTTCTCATCAAAGTAAAAGGTAAACTTTCTTTCCGATTCCAGATGCTCCGCAACAGCTTTCAGCCTATGGTTTTTCATGGTAAAATCATATTCCACCTTGATTGGTATCATTTTGCTCATATTAACTCCCTCCAAGTAAATCTCGATTTCTGGTATATGCTTATATTAGCATAATATGGATTGGATACCAACTATTTATCTATACAGCACGTAAGAATAGATTTTATGTTAGGCCATGGTTCCCACCAGCCTGTCGTGATAATAAGCCTTACTTTGTTCAAACCGCTTTACTGAGCCAAGGCTCACCACAGATTTTATCGCAAGTTCTGTATTGATTTCGGTCTATGTTTTCCGAGCCAAAATAATTGTGCTAATATTTTAGCCCTTTTTCGGAAATTAGCAAAAAAGAATAATATATTAGCCCTTTCATTTTTCAAGACGAGATAGAGGTAGTTAACCAACAACATAAGGACAAATAACAATACATAAAAAATGCCGAAATACAAATATCTTGTACTCGGCACTTTCTTAGTTGTAGCTTCGCCCAATCCATTTTTGCTCGGATACGACCTTTTATTAGCTCATTCAATATATCTACATCTTTAGTAAATCACAGTTCCTCAGAAAAGAAATCACTATCTAACCGTTTTACCTCATAGACATGTTCTATCGACACACCCACATTATACTTTATCATTAACCTCATTAAAGTGTTTCCATCAACCAAGACCACCTTTGCACCAAGAAGGTTTTCAGCGTACTGTAGTGCCCCGGATGAAAACTTTGCCGTTGTTATAAACAGACCTTTTTGAGCCTGTTGCCCTTGTAATGCACCGACAAACTTTTGGATTTCAGGTTTACCCACCGTCTGATCAACAGCCCATTGCTTTGCCTGAATATAAATATGGCTAAATCCGAGTTGATCTTCTTTTATCACACCATCTATTCCACCATCGTTAGATTGTTGTGTAACCTTGCCCGCATCGTCGATCCCACTTCCATATCCCATATGTAAAAGTAGTTTCACTACAAGTTTCTCAAACTCCGTTGGTGTTAGATTCATCACCTCATCCATCAACTGACTTGCCAATGTTGCATTTACTTGCTGAAACGCAGCATCCAATGTTTCCATGGGCGACTCCGCATTCTCTTCATCTTGCGACTCAAGACTGTTTTTCGCTGTCATACTATGAAACTTCCTGAACTTATCAGATCGTTTCAAATACTTTAAATCTATTTCTTCTCCCGATAGCAAGGCTTGTCTACCTGCATCTGTTATACAATACTTTCCTCTTTGCGGAGTCTCAATCAATCCCGCTTTATCGAGATAGGTTCTCGCCCATGCAACACGGTTATCAAACGTGGGCTGCTTACCACTCGGTAACATCTCTGCTCGATCTGTTTCCGTCAGTTGCATGTCTGAAGCAATGATCTCCCTGACTTCTTTTGCTGAATGTAATTGCCCATCCTGAAGCGCTTTAAGAAATCCTTCAAAAAACTCAAAAAATTTTGGAACAGCCATGTATTCACCTCCTTCTTTATCTAACCCCGATGTCCTCTGCCACCTTCATCACATTGCTCTCCAGCTCATATTGATAAATCTTTGCAGAATTAGCTGCTTCATTTCCTATACCTTCTGTTACGGAATACTCTTCAAAGTTTTCCACCTGTTCCATAACCTTATTAAATACTTCAGGACTATACTGTGGCGGATAACCATTCTTCACCAAGCAGATTTTTATATCAAGTTTTAGTTGGTTACGAACATTCTGATTATTGAGCCAATCAGCAAATGAGGATTTTGTATCAATAATATCTTTTATCTTCTTAGCTAATGCTTTACATTTATCATTGACTACAACACCATCAACTTCTTTATCTGTTCCATACTCAAAGTTATATTGATCACGCAATGAAATCAAAATATCATAGAATGCTTTTTCCTCAAAAGTTAGGCCAATCTTTCGGAAGCTTTCTCTGTTCTCGTTCATTTGACGAAGAATAGCTAAAGCCTGTTCCGTTGCTATCTTTATAATATCCTCAGATGCCTTTTCTTGAGTTTCTCCGGCTTCTTCAGCTGTAAGGTGCTTACGTCTTTCATGGTATTCTGCAATAGTCTTTTCCAGCATTTCTTGAAAAGTCTTTGCCGCAAGCTGATTGACTTTTCCGTATTCCTTAATTTGCTTACGGAGCATTTTCACAAGAAGTTCTAGCTTGGTTGCAGGCATTTTGACATCAGATAGTTTTTCAAAGTATTCCGGAGAAAAGATATCCTCTTCTTCACCACTTTCCAAAACACTTTCTACCTGATTATATTTCAATGCTTCTTCAACCATCTTAGATACTGTACGATTCATCGTATCAGTATCCACTTCGCTTGTCCCACTCATTTTACGAACAAAGCCTGCTATAGCCATAAAACACTGCGCAAGTGCAGATTCTTCTTCACCAAGATCTCCAGACGGCTGAGAAATGTCAAAAGCAGTCCTCATTCTCTTTACTGTCTGTAAGAAATAGGTCTTGAATGAAACTTTATAAATTCCTTTGTTTCCATTAGTCTGCAATTCCTGTGTTGATAAAAATACATATTCAGCGGCCTTTGCAAGCAATCTGTATCGTTCAACAGGATCACCGTCGAGCTTTATAAATGGTGTTAAATCATAACCAGCAAACAACGTTTTCAAGATTTCTAGTTCCTCTCTGAACACAGAAGTTGCCTGTTCAACATCATCAGATGTAGGAGCAACAGAAGTATCTCCACCATAAACCT
>JBJEKY010000067.1:0-5865 GCA_051878875.1 Lachnospiraceae bacterium
TGAACAGGTTGTTACTGATATAATCCAGAAGATCCAGGATCTGGGCAGTTGCTCCATTTGGCAGACTCAGTTCAAAGTAGAATTTATTATATCCCAGACAAACGATAATTCCACCGATCAAACCAAGGGCAGCTTCGATCAGACCTGCTTTTTTCCGGCTCCAGCCAAACTGGTCCATGAAGCTGGAAACCACGGCTTCCATAATGGAAACAGCGCTGGTCAGGGCTGCAAACAGCACCATGGCAAAAAACAAAAAGCCGATGATATTTCCCACAAAGCCCATGGATTGGAATACTTTAGGCAGGGAAATGAACATTAAACTCGGACCGGACGCTTCCATCCCTTGTGTACCCATGAATGTAAATACTGCCGGAATGATCATGACACCGGCAAGAAAAGCAACCAGCGTATCGAAAAACTCAATCTGGTTAATGGATTTCATCAGATTAGCATCATCCCGTACATAAGATCCATAGGTGATCATAATACCCATGGCAACGCTGAGACTGAAAAACAGCTGGCCCATGGCATCCATCAGGACGGTGAAGAATCCTTTTACGGTCAGGCCCTCAAGATTGGGGATCAGGTATACGGAAAGACCCTGTAATCCCGTGCGTACCGTGCCGTCATCCAGTTCGTGTTTTAAAGTCAGGGAAAAAATAGAAATTCCGATGACCAGCACGATCAATGCAGGCATGATGATTTTAGAAGATTTTTCAATTCCGCGATCCACACCGAACAGGACGATAGCAGCCACCATACAAAGAAAGATCACAAGCATCAGGATCGGTTCAAATTGAGCGGTGATAAATCCGGTGAAATAGCCGTCTGCAGTGGCCGAAAAGCCTTTACCGGTGAGGAAGGTCAGCAGGTATTTTAAAACCCAGCCACCGATCACACAGTAGTAAGGCAGGATCAGAAATGGAACCAGACATGCAAATATACCGGTGAATTTAAATTTCTTATGTAGTTTTCCATAAGCAGTCAACGGACTTTGCTTCGTTTTTCTTCCAATCGCCACTTCGGTGGTTAAAAGCGCAAAACCAAAGGTCAATGCCAGGATAATATACATGACCAGAAACAGTCCGCCGCCGTCTTTGGCCGCCAGATAAGGAAACCGCCAAAGATTACCAAGCCCCACTGCACTTCCGGCAGCAGCAAGTACAAAACCCAGTGAGCCTGAAAAGGCTCCTCTTTTTTTCTCCTCCATAAAACTTCCCCCATTTCATTATGATATTGAATTAGTGTAGTGAATTCACAATAACACATGTATACCGGTATGTAAAGAAAAAAGTAGAAAAAGAAATATAGTATGCTATAATGAAGAAAATACAAGTGTGCGGGGCTGTCGGTCACAGTCCCTTATGTTTTAGATAAAGTAGGTGCAGGATGTCAGGATCAGAAAAAAGAAATGACACAGGAATAAAAAGTCGGGTAGAACGTTGGTCTGTTCTTCTGTCTCTTCTGTCAGGAGCAGTCATGGTCGTATTATTGGCGTGGATGGCAGTGGAAGATAATTCTGAAGAAACACGTCAAAGGGCGGAGACAGGATACCGGCGGCTGACGGACTATTCCTGTATAGAGGCAGAAGATGAAAATACACCCATTGGTGTAAAAAAGGAATACCGGTTTACATTGGATTCCGGCCTTTCTGAAGATACGCATCTTGCATTTTACACGGTACATCAGTATGTTGGGGTCTGGTTAGATGACGAGCAGATCTATAGTATCGTTCCGTCGGATACGGAAAAACTCACCAAAACGGTGGGAAGCAACTGGGTTATGATCCCGCTGTACAGGGAAGATGCGGGAAAAGAGATCCGGGTGGAGATCACGCCGGTTTATGAGAGCTTTCGCAATCGGGAGGTAGAGTTCCTGATGGGATCCGAACTGGCTATCTATCGGAATCGTTTGATCAGAGATCTCCCACAACTGATCCTGGGGATCATGGCCGTATTCGTGGGAATGATCTTTGTTTGTGTTGCCGGATATAACATTTATAAGAGACACCGGGGAAAAAGCATTGCCGCTCTGGGATTTTTCTCTATGATGATGGGAATCTGGAGACTGACAGATACCAGATTTACACCATTTATTATGCCGGACCGACCGGTGTTGCTTTTTTACATATCTGTGGGAATGCTGATGCTGGGCATGGTGCCACTGATCAAATGGGCAGAAGAGTATTTTACGGAAAAAAGCCGATTTCTTTTAAATGGGTATTGTATCGCTGCTTCGCTGTTGTGTCTGATCCAGTTGGCACTGCAGGTGTCGGGATTAAGAGATATTCGAAATACATTATATGTCACCCATATTGAAATCGGAGTTGGTGGATTACTGCTTTTTGGCTGCGGTATTTATGAAAAGCTTAAAAAACCGAAAAAATCCAGGATTTTCATGGGTAACGGCCTGGTTTACCTGTGTGTCGCCGGAGTGGTTGCGGACATGGTGGCCTACTACATAAAAGGAAATTCTTCCGGTCTGTTGTTTTCGTTAATGGCCTTTCTGCTTTATATTGTGTTTATGGGAATTGCAACTTTGTACCAGTATAGCGAGCAGGAAATGCAGCTTGCGGCTACGGAAAGGCAATTGGCGGAAAAAGACCGGCTTCTGGCGGAACAGGAACGTAAACTTACGGACCGGCGGATCGCAGCAATGATGAGTCAGATCAGAACCCATTTTATTTTCAATGTTCTTACCACGATTAGTGGATATTGCAAGATCGATCCGAAAAAAGCGGACGATGCCCTGATCCATTTTTCCAGATATTTGCGCAAAAATATCCGTATCATCGAGGAAGAGGGACTTGTGGATTTTTCTGTGGAGTTAGAGCAGCTGGAGGATTATATCGCATTAGAACAGATGCGCTTTACAGATATGATAACATTTAAGAAAGATATTGAAACCAGTAGTTTTCAGGTGCCGCCACTAACAGTACAGCCATTGGTGGAAAATGCCATCAAACATGGTTTGGTGGAGCATGATAAAACGGGTACGATCTTACTTACCACCAGACGGACTACACAAGGAATTGAAATCACAGTAGAAGACGATGGTGTAGGATTTGTCCCGGAAGAATGTGAAAAAGAAGAATCCGTGGGAATCCGAAATGTACGCTATCGTTTGCAGACGATGGTGGACGGAGAACTTAGAATTGAAAGCAGTCCGGGAAAAGGGACTAAAGTTACTGTTTTTATACCGGATCAAAAATAAAGGAGGCGGCAGTATGCGGCTGATTTACGTGGATAATGAAAAAATCCTGCTGGAAAATTTCCGGCTGACGGTGGAAGGGCTGTCCAAAATCTATAGTCTGGAAACTTTCAACAGAGGAGAGGATGCACTGAAATGGGCGGAGCATAATCCTGTAGATGTGGCATTTCTGGATATCGAAATGCCTGTGATGAATGGGATCGAACTGGCAAAACGGTTAAAGCAGGTGGATGAAAATATCAGGATCGTATTTGTCACGGCTTTTGATCAATATGCATTACAGGCGTTTGGTGTGGAAGCTATTGGGTATTTACTGAAACCGTATACGAGGGAAGACATTGAGAAGGAACTAACGAAAGCCAACTATATCCGAAAACGACCCAAGAAAGAGATTATAATCCATACAATGCCGGATTTGCTGATTTTTGTAGATGGAAAACCACTGAGTCTTGGACACACCAAGCAGGAGGAACTGTTGGCATTGCTCGTTGACAGAGGGGCAGCGGGGATTACCAAAGGAGATGCCATTTCCAGTTTATGGCCGGAGAAAACATCCGGAGATAGTATTTACTGGACTACAATGTCACGATTAAAAGACAGGCTGGATGCAGAAGGTCTGGCAGATTTGATCGTAACAAAAGGGCAGACAAAATGTATTAATATGGAATTAGTGGAGTGCGATCTGTATCAGGTTCTTCGGGGGGATAAGGAAGCGCTTTCCCATTATGAGGGTGCTTATCTGAGGCGTTTTTCCTGGGCAGAGGAACGGAATGCCCAGCTGAATCAGATTAAAAGAGAAAAAGTAAAAAAATTTCAATACCGGGAACAAATGTAAGGGTTTTGTAAGGGTAGATATGTTATACTGATGTACGGTAATGTGAAGTGAGTATTGAAAGGAGACAGAAAATGTCAGGGAAGAACAGATGGAAAGTAAAACGCAGTATACGGATCAAAATGATGGTACCCATTATGCTGATCATCATTCTGGCAAGCTGTGTGATCGGTGGTATGTCCTATACCAGGGCAAGAAAAGAAATGATCAATATGGCAGTGTCTGAGGCCATGTCCTTAGCGCGGATCGCGGCGGGACAGACGGATGGGGACCTTTTAAGCCAGACCATACCGAATCCGAAAGACTATAAAAAGATGGTCAAGAAATTATCTTCCGTAAAAGAAGATTCCAATATCATGTATCTGTATGCAGTAGGAATCCGGGATGGGAAGCTGATCTATTTAGCAGATACGGATGATGCAGAGGACAAAAAAGATTTTGGAGATGCAGCGGACGGATTTGATGAGGAAGAGATTAAAAAAATCGAGGCCGGAGAGGAATTCTCTACCGGAGAAATCTATTCCACAGAGGATGGGGATCTGATCTCAGCCTATGCACCCATTACGAATTCATCCGGTGCCTGTGTGGGTATGATAGGTACGGATTATAATGCGCAAGAGGTAACCTATGCACTGAATGAATTACTTTTTTATGTGTTGGTAATAACCATAGTGTTGACCGTGCTGGCCGGCGTGATCATTAATTTCCTCATCGGAGGAACGGTAAAGAGTATCCGTGCAGTGGGCGATAAGATTTATGACATTGTAAACAGTGACGGAGACCTTACCAGGAAATTAGAGATCAAGTCCAAAGATGAGCTGGCCGTGATCGCCGGCTATGTGAACGATCTGTTGGACTATTTCCGCACGGTGGTCACCAATATTGTCCATTCCAGTAAACGTCTGGATGACTCTGTGAAAAGTTCATTAGAAAGCGCGGCTTCTACCAATAAAGGCATAGGAACCGTGTTTAACGAGATGGAGCAGATGAGTGCCAGCATGGAGGAAACCAACGCGTCCATCGTACAGGTAGGAGAGATCATGGATCAGATGATCGATACCCTTGACAAACTTGCCCAGACCTCTGAGGGTGGAACCAGGATGACCGAGAGCATTCAGGTAAAGGCACAAGGTGTCCAGGCAAATGCAACCGATAAGAAATCCATGGCAGAGGAAAAGGCGCAGCAGATGGCGGTTTCCTTACATGAAAAGGTAGAGGATTCCAAGGAGGTAAATAAGATCCAGGATCTGACTGAGGTAATTCTGAACATTGCATCCCAGACTAATCTGCTTGCATTAAACGCTTCCATCGAAGCAGCGCGGGCAGGAGAAGCAGGACGCGGATTTGCCGTCGTTGCAGAAGAAATTACCCAGTTAGCAGATGATTCTGCTAAAACAGCAGGAGAGATCCGCACTATTTCTAATGCAGTGATCTCGACAGTAGAAGCGCTTTCCAAAGAAGCAGAAAATATGCTTACATATCTGCAGGAGGAAACGGTATCCGGTTTCACATCACTGGTAGATGTCGGTGGACAGTATAAGGAAGATAGTGTTAAGATCCATACGATGATGGCGGATTTCACGGCAGAGTTTGATGAATTCAGAAGTAATATGGAGAAGATCAAGGATTCCTTATCGGCCATTACTTTGGCTGTGGATGACAGTACTAACGCCATTGTGAATATCACAGAAACCAGCGAGCGCCTCAGCCGGGATGCGTTGGCATTGAAGAATGACACGGATAATAATCTTTCCATTGCAGATACATTAAAAACTGAATCCGAAAAGTTTAAGATTTAAGCGTATGAAATGTGGCATACAGAC
>JBJEKY010000067.1:5965-10417 GCA_051878875.1 Lachnospiraceae bacterium
CGTCTGATATTCTGCATGGATGTCTGGATGGTCTGACTGTTTGCAGAGAATTCTCTCATGGAATCAGACATACTGCCAATATCCGAACCATAGTTTTCGGTCATGGTTTCCACGTTTTCACGTCCGGCAGCATTTGCTTCTAACAGGGACCGGGACATCTGCTCTGCTTTGGATGCAAGATCGTTGACTGCTTCGATAACTTTGGTGGAGATCTCCTGAATATGGGATGCAGCATCCGAAGAATCCTTAGCCAGGGAGCTGATCTCGCCGGCAACCACAGCAAAGCCTTTTCCGGCTTCTCCTGCTCTTGCAGCCTCAATAGAAGCATTTAAGGATAACAGGTTGGTCTGCTCGGAAATGGAAAGAATGTCATCCACCATGGTATTGATCTGCTGGACTTCTCTTGCAGCTTCGATACTTACTTCCAGTGCTTTTACGATCTGTTTTGTCTCTTCATCTGATTTGTCCCGTTCGCTCATGGCTTCTTTTCGCATGATTTCAATCTTCTTTACAACTTCTTCTGAAGCACGGATCTGTTCTACAGACTGTTCATAAACATCTTCTACCAGTGTGGTAATGGTGTCAACCTGCTCTTTAACCTGATTTAGGGAAGCACTGCTTTCCTCGGTGGATGCGGCAACTTCTTCCATCAGGGAAGATACATTGGCGATTTCACCCTGGGAAGAGTAAATACTGTCAGCCACAGAGCTGGATACCTCATGCATGGAGTTTGCATGATCGTTCAAACGGCTCATAATACCGTGAAGTTCGATGATCATGGCATTGATTCCGTTAGACAGGGCTCCCACTTCATCATTGGAGTGTACCGGGATCCGCTCGGTGAGGTCTCCGTTTCCGGCATGCAGTTCGTTTACAAACTGTGTAGTTTTGGACTGGGAAGCCTTGGCTGGCTTGATCAGTTTGGTATATAGCATAGCAAAGATCGCCAGTAGCAAAACAACGTTAAAAGCGATCAGGATATAGTCAAAAGTGTTGGTTCCTGAGATCTTTAGCAGACTATGGTATTTCAGACTTTCAATCCGGTCATCAATAAGGGATTTACAGGTTTCCTGTGCCGCTACCACAGAAGCTTCGCTGGAAGAAGCGGTAGCAATAAAGGAGGAGAGCGTGTCCAAAGTCTGGGCAGAAAGGGTAGCATCTGCTGAGGTGCAAACTGTTTCCAGTAAAGCGGTATAGGAGGTCAGAGCACCGGAGAATTCGGTGTCCTCCTCGGTACCTCTGGTAACAGTGATGCCGTTTGCCAGCTCGTCAAGCTGGGAACAGTAGTCACTCATGGTATCAATGGCATTCTGAAGACCCTGGAATTCTTCTGCGGCACTCCCTGTCTGCAATTTATAGCTGGCCAGATTTGCATACATTTTGGCTTCCGTGTAACTGGTTTGCAGGGAGTCGTCCAAATCCTTGATCTTAATGTAGGTGCTGTAGCATTTGGTGTAATCACCAATGGTGTTAAGGGCCATTACATTTAGAAGAATGGCAAGGATTCCGATGGCGCCAAGGAGCACAGTGGCTATCATGACACGTGCACCGAGACTTTGCTTTTTTTGGCGTTTCTTTTCTTTTTTACGGTTCATAACTAGCAGATCCTCCTTTAGGTGAAGTAAATAGTACGTTAAAAATATCGAAACTAAAGAGTATTATATTACAACATTCCGAACAAACTGTGAAAAAACGGTAAAATATGACAATAAAGATGAAATTTTTTGAAATTTAAATAAAAAAGTAAAAAATCCATGAAAAACTATTGCTTGAGGGATTCTAATGTCGAGGAATATTCTGCCAGAGCATTCCTGCCGTCTTTGGTCAGACGATAGGTTCCCCGATTCACCGATTCAAACCAACCGTAGTAATTATTGTAAAGGATGGCAGTAGATTTTTTCACACCGCTAAGATTCCGGATAGAGACAGTATCGGCTTCGCCGTTTAGGGAAAAAAGCGCATCTGCCACTAACAGGGCTTCTTCCCGATAGCTGGTCATTAGACGGGTATGAGTGACGCCGCCGGTATTGCTTTTTGTTTTCCGTTTACGAAATTCTTCGGTCACTTCCTGCCGTTTTTTACCATTGCGTTGTTGAAATAAGGAAAGCTCACGAACCACAGGCTCGTTTGCGACTTCCACGGATCCGGTCCGGGGAGACACAAGAAGAAGCCCGATACCCAGGCGCTTTAACAGATACAGTTTATCCCGAAAGCTTGCAGAACGAAGATTGCGGGGGCGGGGAATGCCGATGAATACAGTATCGCAGACCTTCTGTCTTAGGGCCGCCTGTTGAACCGCTCTGAAATCAAGGGAAAGCTTCAACTCCACACAGACTGTCCGGTCATCCTTTTCCATATATAAGTCCATATCTGCCACTTCACCGTCACAGACATAGCCAAAGGATTCAAAATACATTTTAATAGGATGAAACAGATCTTTTTCCATGAAGAATACTCCTTTGTAAAACTCATGATCATCATATCACATCAGAGGAAGAAAGCAAGTGGATTCGTTGACTTTTTTTGGACTCTGGTCTATAATGGGAATCGTGAGAGACGGGGGTTTTTCACCGGCTTTTAACTACTTACATAGAAAGGTTGGATAGAACTATGGATCAAGGAAAATTGACAAGAATTTTGAAATCAATGGAAGAGCATGAAGTACCGCAGATGATCATTTCAGACCCTGTGGCGATCTTCTATTTGACAGGAAAATGGATCATTCCGGGAGAAAGATTACTGGCATTATATCTGAATGTGAACGGAAATCATAAGCTTGTGATCAATAAATTATTCCCACAGGAAAAAGATCTTGGCGTAGATCTGGTTTGGTATGATGACATCGAGGATGGTGTTGAGATCTTAAGCAGATACGTGGAAAAAGATAAGGTTATGGGTATTGACAAGACCTGGCCGTCTAAATTCCTTATCCGCTTGCAGGAATTAGGAGGAGGAAGCAAGTTTGTAAACGGTTCTCCGATCGTTGACTATATCCGTATGGTAAAAGATGAGAAAGAGCAGGAGTTAATGAGAATCTCATCCAAGATCAATGACGAAGTTATGGAGAAGCTGATCCCATACGTTGTAAAAGGTTTAACTGAGAAAGAATTGAACCAGAAGGTTCGTGAGTTATACAAAGAGGCAGGCTGTGAAGGTGTATCCTTCGACCCGATCACCGCTTATGCAAAGGGCGCAGCTGATCCTCATCATGTAACCGATGACTCCAAGGGAAAACACGGTGATTGTGTAATCCTTGATATCGGTGCATTCAAGGATAACTATGCATCTGATATGACCCGTACCGTATTCATCGGTGAAGTTTCTGAAAGACAGAAAGAGATCTACGACATTGTTGTAGAGGCTTGCAACCGTGGTATCGCAGCTGCGAAACCTGGCAACAGAATGTGCGATGTTGACTTAGCTGCAAGAAATTACATCGAAGAAAAAGGTTACGGACAGTACTTTACCCACAGAACCGGACACTCCATCGGTCTTGAAGATCACGAGTTCGGTGATGTTTCTTCTGTTAATACCGATATCATCAAGGTTGGACAGTGCTTCTCTGTAGAACCGGGTATCTACATTGCAGAAGAGGGAATCGGTGTTCGTATTGAGGACCTGGTACTCATTACGGAAGACGGATGTGAAGTACTGAACCACTTCACCAAAGATCTGATCGTTGTTCCGGAAGAATAATTGACAGATAAAATAAAGAAAAGGGGATTTTGAAATGGGAGCATTAAGCAATCTGGAACCGAAATGCGTGTTTCAGTTCTTTGAGGAAATGTGTCAGATTCCGCATGGAACTTTTAACACCAAAGCAATCAGCGATTACTGCGTAGACTTTGCAAATAAGCGTAATCTGTCCGTATATCAGGATGAAGCTAACAACGTGATCATCCGTAAACCGGGTACTGCAGGTTATGAAAACAGCGAACCTGTGATCATTCAGGGACATCTGGATATGGTTTGCGAAAAAACACCGGAGTCTACTCATGATTTTGAGAAGGATCCGCTTCATCTTTACGTGGAAGACGGATTCGTAAAAGCAAAGGATACCACCTTAGGCGGAGACGACGGAATCGCAGTAGCAATGGCTTTGGCAGTGCTGGATAGTGATGATATTCCTCATCCACCCATTGAAGCGTTATTTACCATCGATGAAGAGATCGGTATGGGTGGAGCCCATGCTATTGACCTTTCTCTTTTAAAAGGACATAAACTGATCAATATCGATTCCGAGGAAGAGGGCTTCCTGACCACCGGATGCGCCGGTGGAGTACGGATCCGTGCAGAATTCCCGGTAAAGAGAGAGAATGCAACCGGAACCGTGATGGAAGTAAAGATCAAAGGACTTCAGGGAGGACACTCCGGAGCCGAGATCCACAAACAGAGAGGAAATGCCCATAAGATGATGGGTCGTCTGTTGAAAGAGATCTCTTCCGAGGTTTG
>JBJEKY010000067.1:10517-16831 GCA_051878875.1 Lachnospiraceae bacterium
TGAACATGGGACGTGTAGAAACAGAAGAGAACAAAGTGATCTTCTATCATCTGGTTCGAAGCTCTGTAAACAGCGAGAAAGCAGAGATCCGCTCCCGCGTAGAACAGTTAGCATCCATGATCGGAGCGACTGTGGAATGTGACAGTGAATATCCGGCATGGGAGTACAATCCGAATTCCGAATTACGTAAGGTAATGGAAGAGGAGTATACGAAACTTTATGGCGAGGCTCCAAAGGTGATCGCGATCCATGCAGGATTGGAGTGCGGATTATTCCTTGGCAAGAGAGATGATCTGGATTGTGTGTCCGTAGGACCGAATATCTGGGATGTTCATTCCTTCAAGGAGAGACTGGATATTGAATCCACCGCTCGTACCTGGGACTACTTAAAAGCTGTATTAGCAAAATTGAAATAGTTACATAGGGAACAAAATAAGAAACGGCCGGCTTTCCGATAATAGGAAGCCGGCCATTTTTTCATTAGTTGTTTTTCAAGAATTTTTCATAGATGCAGCGGATTCCTCTGGCAAAATCCCGGTTCTCCACTCCGACCATAATATTGATCTCATCAGAGCCCTGACTGATCAGACGAATATTTACATCATTACGACCAAACTCTGCAAAGATCCGTCCGGACATTCCCAGCTGGCGTTTCATACCCCGGCCTACAATGGCGATCAGGGAAAGCTCCTGGATCACATTTACTTCATCACAATGCAGCTCTTCTTTTAACCGTGCCACAATATCGTACAGACAGCGTTCCACCGCAGAGGATTCTACTACGATACCCAGAGAATCAATGCTGGAAGGAACGGTTTCCACGCTGATTTCATATTCTTCAAAAATTTCCAGAACATCTCTAAGAAAGCCCACCTCGGAAGAAGCATGGCTTTTCACGATATTAATGGAGGTGTAATCCTGTTTTCCCGTAATACCTGTGATGCAGTGTGGCTCTTCCTTTGCATCGTAGCTGCTGCAGTCAGCCATGATCATGGTGCCGGGGTTGGCAGGATCATTGGTGTTGCGGATATTGATAGGGATGTTTTTCTCTTTTACCGGAAAAATCGCCTCATCATGCAAAACGTTGGCACCCATGTAGCTCATTTCCCGAAGCTCTGCATAACTGATGCGGCGGATGGACATAGGGTGATCTACAATTCTTGGATCGGCTACCAGAATACCGGATACGTCTGTCCAGTTCTCATATACATCGGCATCCACGATGTTGGCAAGGATCGCGCCGGTAATGTCACTGCCGCCACGGGACATGACGCGGATCACACCGTTGGGCAGATGGCCGTAGAAACCGGGCACCACTACACGGGTATTTTCCGGTAGCTGTTCCAGAGCAGAAAGCAGAGCTTCACCGGTTTTCTCAAGATCCAGCTCTCCATTGTAATGAAAACAGATCACATCAGCAGCGTCTAAAAATGCAGCGCCCAGATATTCGGCCATACATTTGGCGGTGAGGTATTCACCACGGCTTACCAGGTAATCTTCGCTGACACCTTTTTTCATAGAACGTTCAATGGTTGCAAATTCTGTATTAAGATCAATGGAAAGGTTGAGTTTTTCTTTGATGCCGTTATATTTTTCTTTTACCTTATCAAACAAACTCTGGTGGCTGACACCGTATTTGATGTGTGCGTGGCACAGATAAAGAAGATCCGTTACTTTGTAATCGTCCCGGTTTTCTTTGCCACAGGCACTGACCACGACAAACTTCCGGTCATCTTCTGCTTCCAGAATTCCCTTTACTTTTTGAAATTGCTCTGCGTTTGCAACAGAGCTGCCTCCGAATTTTACAACCTTGATCATACATTTACTCCTGCGATAAAATATTGTGGGTTATTAAGATCCTTTAAACGGGAAACCACGTCTTTAATAGATACCGGTTTGGTTAATATGGTGTCCTCGTCAATCTGTTCTGCCATCCAGTCAGAAAAAACGTCGATGCTGTTGCCCCGGATATAGTAAGAGGCGCAAACGCCTTTGTTATCGATGGATCCTTCGTCTCGTTCTCCGTTGGATTTGGTGAGGCTGGATAAACGGGAACGGCACTTGGATACTAAAGACATACAGTCCTGCAATACCGCATTGGCAGTGGGAAGTTTTCCTGCACCCTGGCCCATAAAATAGGATTTCCCGCAGGTCTTTCCCAGGATCTCGCCACAGTTATAATTGGAGGTTACATGAGCCAGAAGATCGTCCGCGCTTAAGAATTCCGGCTGAACATAAACACTGTAGGAATCACCTTTTTTTACGCCGTTTCCAATGAGACGGCAAACCATGTTGTGGGCCTTGCAGTAATCCACATCTTTTTTGGACAGATAGCGGATACCCAGAGTGTCGATGCTGTTAAGGTCTACGGAAGTATTCCAGATCACGTTGCTGGTAAGGCAACACTTGAAACGAACGTCATCCCCGTCAATATCACTGCTGGGATCCGCTTCGGCATAGCCTAATGCCTGGGCTTCCTTAAGGATATCTGCGAAGTCTTTTCCCTGTGTAAACATACTGTCCAGGATGTAATTGGTGGTTCCGTTTAGAATGCCCCGGAATTCCTGTATTTCATCTACACGCTTGGAAATGCCGATGTTGTGCATCCAGTTGATGCCGCCACCGACACTGGCTTCGAATAAAAGGTGGCGATGCAAAAGGGCCGCTGTATCCATCAGATCCTGATAATAGGTGGCCATCATGGCTTTGTTGCTGGTCACCACATCTTTCCCCGCAAAAAGAGCCTGCTTCACATAGGAATATGCGGGCTCCAGACCGCCCATACATTCCACTACAATATCGATCTGATCATTGATCAGAATATCATTCATCTGGCTGGTCATACGGGGATCCGTGCGCTCTCTTGTTGGCCGTACAAAAATTTTCTCTACCTCTAAATCGTGGTCGCCTTCGGCGTTTAATGCGTCGATGATCTCGCAGACACCGGTTCCTACCACGCCATATCCCAGTAATCCGATCTTCATATTTTTCGTCCTTCTTTCCTTTTCAAATAGTATATCCCAGAAAAATCTGTCCTCGAAATAAAAACACTTGTATTTGGAATGGGGATATGGTAACATAGTTTCGCCGGGGTTTCAACCCCCAATTTGATTTTTTTAAGGAGAAATGAAAATGAAGCGTTTTTTTAGCAGTCGAAATAAAGATTACAGCGTAACGGCTCCGGAAGCCGTGATCCGGGGCTTAAGTCCGGATGGTGGACTGTATACGCCCAAATATATAAAAGAAGCCGGCCTGCCGCTAAATTCTCTTAGGAATCTTAGTTACATCGCATTGGCAGAAAAGGTCATGGGTGCGGTGCTTTCTGATTATACACAGGAGGAGATATCCAAAGCGGTTCAAGCAGCCTACCGGGATAATTTCTCCACACCGGAGGTGACACCGGTTTCCTTTTTGGGAGAAGACGGATTGCTGGAACTGTATCATGGACCAACGTCTGCATTTAAAGATGTTGCATTGACCGTGCTTCCCCATCTGCTGACTACGGCTTATGCTAAAACGGGAGAAGATAAGCAGGTATTGATCCTGACGGCCACCAGCGGTGATACGGGAAAAGCAGCCTTGGAAGGGTTTAAGGATGTGAAAAACACGCATATCATTGTATTTTATCCGTCGGAAGGCGTGTCGGATACCCAGAAATTGCAGATGCAGACCACAGGCGGAAGTAATACCCATGTGGTTGCGGTAAAAGGAGATTTTGACGATTGTCAGAGACTGGTGAAATCCTGTTATCAGGACGAGCGGGTACAGGCAGCCTGTGGCAATAAAGTGGTTTTATCCAGTGCCAACTCCATCAATATCGGCCGTCTGGTACCCCAGATCGTGTATTACTTTAAAGCGTATTTTGAAATGGTGGATCATGGGAAGGTCGAATTTGGACAGCCGGTCCACTTCGTGGTTCCCACCGGAAACTTCGGAGATATTCTGGCAGGTCATTATGCTAAGGAACTGGGGTGCCCAATCGGAAAACTGATCTGTGCCTCCAATGCCAACCGGGTACTGACGGATTTCTTACAGACCGGAACCTATGACCGGAGAAGAACATTTTACAAAACGACTTCGCCCTCCATGGATATCCTGGTATCTTCCAATCTGGAACGAATGCTGTTTGAAGCATCCGGCTATGACGGAAATCTCATACGCAGCTACTTGCAGCAATTGAATGAAGAGGGACATTATAGCGTAACGCCTGAGATCTTAAACAAGTTGCAGGAAGAATACGAAGGCTATTGCACGAAAGAGGGACAGGTTTCCGAAACCATAGCAGAGGTTTTTGAACAGTATAAGAAACTCATTGACCCCCATACGGCGGTGGCAGTAAATGCAATGAAACAGTTCCGTAAGGCTCACCCTGAGGACCATACTCCTTGTGTGGTTTTATCCACGGCATCTGCCTATAAGTTTTCACGGGCAGTGCTACAGAGCCTGATAAATAACGTACCGGAAGATGATTTTGCCTGTATGGAGGCATTGCATGAGCTGACAGGAGAACCGATCCCTAAGAACCTTGCCTGCCTTAGAACCCTTCCCGTCCGGCATGATACCGTGATCGGGCAGTCCGAGGGCATTGATACGGTGGTAAATTACATTCGGGAGGTGTGCCATGTATAAGGTTTCTGTTCCGGCATCTACGGCGAATCTGGGTCCGGGTTTTGATTGCCTTGGGCTGGCCTTATCTTTGTTTAATGATTTTTATGTAGAAGAATCCGATTCGGTGACATCGAATCTGGTATATAATGCGTACATACGGGTATTATCTTTAAGGGAAAAATTATCCGGTCAAAAAGCACGCTCTCATGGGCTGTCTTTAAAGATCGATACCGGAGTGCCGGTAAGCAGAGGCTTGGGATCTTCCGCCACCTGCATCATTGCGGGGGCTATTGCCGGAAACCTGTTGCATCCGGAGCTTTCCGTGAAGCTGACTGCGGAGGAATTGTTCCGGGAGTGTACGGATCTGGAGGGACACCCCGATAATGTGGCTCCGGCACTGTTTGGCGGATTGCGTGCCAGCATGATGACAGAAGAGGGGCCTGTGAGTGTGGCTTTAAAACTGCATGAGAACTTCCGTTTTGCAGTCCTGATCCCGGATTATGAGGTATCTACCCAGGAGGCCAGAAGTATTTTGCCGGAAAGCTATTCCCGGAAAGATGCGGTATCAGCCCTGTCCCATGCGGTATTGTTAAGCAGTGCGCTCGGATGCGGAGATCCGGAACTACTCCGCTTGTCGGCACAGGATTGTATCCACGAACCCTATAGGAAACAGTTGATCCCGGGTTTTGATGAAATGAAGACGGCCTGTGAAAAAGCAGGAGCCCACAGTTTTCTCATCAGCGGATCCGGTTCCACCTGTCTTGCGATCTATAGTGGGGAAGGATTTATGGAAAACCTAAAGGTGCAGCTAAAGGAAATGAAATGTTCGGCGATCTGGACGGTGAAAGAGGTACAGCCTGTTTTCACATCCTGTCTTGATCTGGTTGAGAAGGTATAGGAGGAAATATGTTAGAGGATTTTTTGATCGTACACAAACAGATTTTACCGGATTACTATCCAAGAGTAGTAGAGGCCCGGAATATGTTGGAAGAAAATCCGGATCTGTCCGTCAGTGACGTGGTAAAGAAGGTGGGGATATCCAGAAGTACTTACTATAAATATAAGGATTATATTTATCTGCCGGAAGATGGCAGCTTTGGACAGAGAAAAGCAGTTCTGAACATGGTACTAAGCCACAGAGCGGGAGTGCTGTCCAGTGTGCTGAATGCCTTATCAGGATTTGGGACCAGTGTACTCACCATTTCCCAGTCCATTCCCATCGGAAACAAAGCCAACGTGTCTATTTCGTTGGATATCAGCAATCTAAGCTTTTCAGTAGAAGCTATGATGGCAGATCTTAAGAAAGTGGGCGGAGTCAAGAGCCTGCAGTTATCATCCATCGATTAAAGAATCCCGGCGTGTCAGTCATGACCCGTCGGGATTGTATGTTTTCGCACACCGCCAGGGGGCGGGGGAGTCGCAGGCGACTCGTTATATTCTGCGCCGGATTAGATCGGTCTGGTGTATTCTTTCAGCCATGCCTGCTCTTCGGCAGTAAGGTGTGGGCCGATCTTTTCATATACGTCTTTATGGTAGTTGTTCAGCCATTCTCTTTCATCACGGCTCATCTCTTCCGGATCGATTCCGTCTAAGTCAATGGGAGCAAAGGTGATGGTCTCAAAATACATGAACTGACCATATTTGTTCTTGTTGCCTTTGCGTACAATGAATTCATTTTCCAGACGGATTCCGAACTGGCCATCTTC
>JBJEKY010000068.1:0-2910 GCA_051878875.1 Lachnospiraceae bacterium
CGGTAGAAGATAAGATCAATACCATCGTGAGAAGGATCTATGGAGGCAGCAGAGCGGTGCTTACCGATACAGCCAAAAAGCAGGCAAAACAGATTGAAAAGCTTGGATTTGGAAATCTACCTATCTGTATGGCAAAAACACAGTTCAGTTTAACCGACGATAAGGCGGTTCTGGGTGCGCCGAAAGACTTTGAGATCACGGTGCGGAACCTGCGGATTTCTGCGGGAGCAGGATTTATTGTGGCTATGACCGGTGATATTATGACCATGCCGGGTTTGCCAAAGACTCCGTCTGCAGAGAAGATTGATATCGACGAAAACGGGAAAATCGTCGGTCTGTTTTAAACCGGATACAGGTCTTAATAAAAGAGAAGTCGAGGTTGAGGAATGGCGAAACAGTTACTAGGCAAGGAAGTTACTGCAGCGATGAATGCAAGGATCATGCAGGATGTAGAGGAGTGCAGACAAAAGGGGGTAGTCCCCACGCTGTGTATCATCCGGGTGGGTGAAAACGGAAGCGATGTTTCTTACGAGCGGGGTGCAGTGAAACGCTGCGAGAATCTGGGAATTGATTGTAAGAAGATCCAGTTAGAGGAAAGCGTAACCCAGGAAAAAATGCTTCAGGTGATCGAACAAGTAAACCGGGATGATTCCATTCATGGAGTGCTGTTGTTCAGACCGCTTCCAAAGCATCTTGATCAGGCAGTGATTGAGAATGCACTAAACCCGCAAAAAGATGTGGATTGTATGACGGATCTGTCCATGTCCGGGGTGTTTACAGGAAAAGCGATAGGATTTGCACCTTGTACGGCACAGGCATGTATAGAGATCCTCGATCATTATAACATTGATTGTACCGGAAAAAGAGCCGTGGTGATCGGACGCAGCCTGGTAGTAGGTAAACCGGTGGCCATGATGCTGCTTAAGAAAAATGCTACCGTAACGGTATGTCATACCAAAACCGTTAATATGCCGGAAGTTGCCAGACAGGCAGATATCCTGATCGTGGCAGCGGGCAAGGCCGGAGTAGTGGGCCGTGAGTATGTGCGGGAAGGTCAGACTGTGATTGATGTGGGAATCAATGTAACCGAGGATGGCAGCCTGTGCGGTGATGTGGCGTACGAAGAGGTAGAAGGACTGGTAGAGGCGATCACTCCGGTACCGGGAGGTGTGGGAAGCGTAACCACATCTGTTTTGGCGGATCACGTGGTAAAAGCGGCAAAGGCCGTTTTAAAATAATTTGCTGATTGTAGCAGAGCAATAATTTCCATTCCGGAAGAAAGAGAGTTTGCGACAGAGCAGCAATTTCCGTTTCGGAATAAAGAGAGTTTGCGACAGAGCAGGAGGATAAAAAGGTATGAGAGAATTGGAATTAAAGTATGGCTGTAACCCAAACCAAAAACCGGCCAGGATCTTTATGGAGAAAGGAGACCTTCCCATTACCGTTTTAAACGGAAGACCGGGATATATTAATCTGCTGGATGCCTTTAACGGCTGGCAGCTGGTGAGGGAATTAAAACAGGCCACCGGGCTTGCAGCAGCGACCTCATTTAAACACGTTTCTCCTGCAGGTGCAGCAGTTGGTGTTCCGCTTTCAGAAGTTGAACGTAAGATCTACTGGGTAGATGATCTGGGAGAACTCAGTGAGCTGGCAAGTGCTTATGCCAGAGCGCGCGGGGCTGACAGAATGTCCTCCTTTGGAGACTTTGTTTCTTTGTCTGATGTATGTGATGTGGATACTGCCAGAATCATCAAGAGAGAGGTTTCGGATGGTGTGATCGCGCCCGGATTTGAGCCGGAGGCTCTCAAAATCCTTAAGGCTAAGAAAAAAGGAAACTATTGTGTGATCCAGGTGGATCCGGATTATGTTCCGGAACCGATCGAACATAAACAGGTATTTGGCGTAACCTTTGAACAGGGCAGAAATAACTATACAATCGATAATAGCTTACTGGAGAATATGGTGACAAAGAACAAAACCATTCCGGACAGTGCAAAGATCGATCTTTTGATTGCCCTGATCACTTTAAAATATACCCAGTCCAATTCAGTCTGCTATGCCAAAGGTGGACAGGCTATTGGAATCGGAGCCGGTCAGCAATCCAGGATCCATTGTACCAGACTGGCAGGACAGAAGGCTGATAACTGGTATCTTCGTCAGGCTCCCCAGGTTCTGGATCTTAAGTTTGCAGAGGGCTTGAGCCGTGCAGACCGGGACAATACCATTGATGTTTATATTGGTGATGAATACATGGACGTTCTTGGAGAAGATGTCTGGAGAAAATATTTTAAAGAGAAACCGCCGGTATTCACCCGCGAAGAGAAGCGGGCATGGTTAGACGGACTGACAGATGTTGCTTTGGGATCCGATGCATTCTTCCCCTTCGGCGATAATATCGAAAGAGCGCATAAGAGTGGTGTGAAATACATTGCTCAGCCGGGAGGTTCCGTGAGGGATGATAATGTAATCGAAACCTGCGATAAATACGATATCGCCATGGCGTTTACAGGACTGCGTTTGTTCCATCATTAAAAGAATTAGGGCTGCTGCTTCACGTTGTGAAGTAGCAGCCCTTAACTATTCAAACAACGATCAGAGGCTGTCTGTAATCACTTAAGAGTGGGTCGCAGGCAGTTTTCCGATTGTGATAGTCCTTCTGCGTTAATGTTTTTATATACAGTTCTCTGGTAAACAGATCCTGATGGAAAAAGACGTTGTTCTCAAGCTGCCGTGACGCCTCCGCTACAGAAAGGATCACCGGGATTTGCTGCGTTTGTGCGTATTGCTTCAACATTGCAATGGCGGGGGTGTCTTTACGAAATCCTAATATGCGGATATAGCTGCATGGCTTTTCACGAAACAGTACCATCTGATCTTCTGTGATATCCAATAAAATATGGAACATCAGCC
>JBJEKY010000069.1:0-1408 GCA_051878875.1 Lachnospiraceae bacterium
ACTCCTGACGGAGGAAATATTGAGGTAAATGGTCATAATCCAAAGACTGAGGGAAAACAGATCAAGGAGCAGATCGGTGTGGTATTTCAGGACAGCGTATTGGACAAACCGTTGACCGGCAGAGAAAACTTAAGAAGCAGGGCTGCCTTGTATGGTATTACGGGAGCAGCATTTGATAAACGTTTGCAGGAACTGATTGACATTTTTGCACTTCAGGAATTCATAGACCGTCCGGTAGGAAAGCTTTCCGGCGGGCAAAGGAGAAGACTGGATATTGCCAGGGCGCTGATCCACAGACCGCAGCTACTGATCCTGGATGAGCTCACAACCGGACTGGATCCACAGACCAGAAAAATGATCTGGAATATCATTGAGAATCTGCGTATGAATGAAGGACTTACTGTTTTTCTCACAACGCATTATATGGAGGAAGCTACAGTGGCTAGTTATGTTGTTATTATTGATCATGGATGTATTGCGGCGGAAGGAACGCCCTACGAATTAAAAAACGAATATGTGAAAGATTATCTTTCCCTTTATGGAGTAACGAAACAGGAAGTAGAATCTCTTGGTATGGAGTATGAAGAAATCCGGGATGGATACAGAATGGCGATCAATTCCCCAATGGAGGCGACCAGGCTGATCGTAGAGAATGCACCGGTATTTCGTGATTATGAAATCGTGAAAGGCGGAATGGATGATGTATTTTTATCCGTTACCGGAAAAAATCTCGGAGGTGAACAGTAGTGAGAACAGTACTTTCTTTGATAAACAGAAACCGGAAATTATTTTTCAGGGACAAGGGTATGCTTTTTTCTTCCCTGATCACCCCGATCATTTTGATCGTTTTATACGCTACATTCCTTGCTAAGGTTTATAAGGATTCCTTTACGGCGAATATCCCTGCGATTATGGATATTTCGGATAAATTGATCAACGGAACGGTTGCAGGTCAGCTTGCGGCGGCGCTTTTGGCAGTCAGCTGTGTGACGGTAACCTTTTGCGTGAACCTGACTATGGTACAGGATCGTGCTAACGGCACAAGAAAAGATTTTGATGTATCTCCGGTAAGAAAACCGCTGATCTATCTGGGGTATTTCTTTTCCACAGTATTAAACTCCCTGATGGTCAACTTTCTGGCGCTGGCGTTGTGCCTGGGATATGTCGGAAGGATGGGCTGGTATCTGACTGCCGGAGATGTCATGTTACTTATTTTTGATATAATCCTTCTTGTCCTGTTCGGAACGGTGCTTTCCAGCATCGTATGTTTTCCGTTGAAAACCCAGGGACAGATGTCGGCAGTGGGAACCATTGTCAGTGCCGGATACGGATTTGTCTGTGGTGCTTATATGCCGATCTCAAATTTTGGAGAAGGATTGCAGAAGGCCATGAGCTATCTTCCGGGAAC
>JBJEKY010000069.1:1508-2837 GCA_051878875.1 Lachnospiraceae bacterium
AAAAAGAAGTAGGAGAGCACGGGACGGTGACTTTGTATAATAAAAACAGGTATTGACTCTCCCCTAAAGTCAGGGTTTAGAGTGGTGATGAAACTATAACATGAACGGAGGAGGAGATACAAAAATGGAACCAATCAAAATAAGAGGTCTGAAGCAGAATAATCTGAAAAACATTTCACTGGATATTCCGAAGAACAAAATCGTAGTGTTTACCGGAGTGTCCGGTTCGGGTAAATCAAGTATTGTATTCGACACGGTCGCAGCAGAAAGCCAGCGTCAGATGAATGAAACCTATAGCGCATGGGTCAGAGGCAGATTGCCGAAGTATGAGAAACCAAATGTAGAGTGGATCGATAACTTAAATCCATCCGTCATCATTGATCAGACGCGACTTGGTGGCAATGCCAGATCAACGGTAGGAACCATCAGCGATATGTATTCTCTTTTACGGTTGCTGTTTTCCCGGATCGGATCGCCAAAGGTTGGGCCGGCATCCTATTTTTCCTTTAATAATCCAAACGGAATGTGCCCCACATGCGCCGGTATTGGAAAGATCATGGATTTTGATATGAACAATCTCATCGATGAGGAAAAAACATATGATGAAGGATGCTTCCAACTTCCGGCATTTGGAAAAGGGAATTATTACTGGAAGATCTATCGACGTCCGGAGTATTTTAGAACAGATATTCCATGGAAAGACCTGACGGAAGAGGAGCAGAATGTTTTATTGTATGGCAGCAGGACAAAAGGCGGGGAAAGACTTGATAAAAAGTTAGAGGGTGTTTACAATCAGTTTAAGAGACTGGTTCTTATGAAAGGTGCTGAGGAACAGACCGATCATACATTGAAGAAAATAAGCAGATTCCTGTATGAGTGCGAATGTCCTGATTGCAAAGGCAAGCGTCTTAATAAGAATGCGCTCACATGCAAAATAAACGGATACAACATTTATGATATGTGCGAAATGGAATTTTCCACCCTTCGCAAGGAACTGGAGAACATAAACGATGAAAGGGCAGCAACGATCCTGGAGCAGTTAAAGGCATCCCTGGATCGTATGATAGATATCGGTCTGCCCTATCTTTTCATGAACAGAGAGAGTGCAACGCTCTCGGGTGGAGAGGCACAGCGACTGAAACTTGTAAGATATATGGGGAGTTCCCTTTGCGGAATGATCTATATTTTTGATGAGCCAAGTACAGGAATGCATCCCAGAGATGTGCATCGTATGTCGAGCCTGTTAAAGAGTCTTCGGGACAAAGGAAATACGGTGCTTGTTGTGGAGCACGATAAGGATATCATAAGTATTGCGGATGAAGTGATCGA
>JBJEKY010000070.1:0-8495 GCA_051878875.1 Lachnospiraceae bacterium
TCACGAACCACACGCTCCAATCTGGATAAACCGATACGGTACTGGTTCTGTAACAGTTCACCTACGGCTCTGATACGACGGTTTCCTAAATGGTCAATGTCATCGTCGTTACCGATGCCGTACTCCAGATGCATATTATAGTTGATGGATGCAAGGATATCCTCTACCGTGATATGTTTCGGGATCAGGTCATGGATATTCTTACGGATCTCTTCTTTTAATTCTTCAACGTCGGAGCCCTGATTTTCCTCCAGGATCTTCTTTAATACAGGGTAATATACCAGCTCCGTTACGCCAACTTCTGCCGGATCAATGTCACAGTAGTGGGTAAAATCAACCATCATGGAAGACAGAACCTTCACATTTCTGGTTTCAGTCTGGATATATACGTATTCTACGGCTGCGTTCTGAATGGTATCTGCCTGCTCTCTGGTCAGCATAGTACCTGCTTCAGCCAGGATCTCTCCGGTGGACGGATCCACAACATCTTCTGCCAGGGTATGACCTGCGATACGGTTTCTGAACATTAATTTCTTGTTGAACTTATAACGTCCAACCTTTGCCAGATCATATCTTCTCGGATCGAAGAACATGGCAGTGATCAGGCTCTCCGCACTGTCTACAGATAACGGCTCGCCCGGTCTGATCTTCTTATATAACTCTAAAAGACCTCTTTCATAGGATCCTTCCGGCATTTCTGCACTACAGGACGGGTCCTTTGCGATACTTGCTAAAATCTTTGGTTCATCTCCAAAAAGGTCAATGATCTCCTGGTTGGTTCCGTAACCCAATGCACGGATCAACACAGTAATAGGTACCTTTCTGGTTCTGTCTACACGTACGCTGAATACATCATTGGAATCGGTTTCGTATTCCAGCCATGCACCACGGTTTGGAATAACCGTTGCTGCGTATAATGTTTTTCCGATCTTATCATGGGTAATGTCGTAGTAGATACCCGGTGATCTTACCAGCTGGCTTACAATAACACGCTCTGCTCCGTTGATCACGAAGGTACCGGTTTCTGTCATTAACGGCAGTTCACCCATGAAGATTTCATGTTCACTGATTTCGTCAGCTTCTTTGTTGTAAAGTCTTACCTTCACTTTCAAAGGAGCCGCATAGGTGGCATCCCGCTCTTTACACTCTGGGATCGTGTATTTTTTATCCTCTTCGCAAAGTTTAAAATCTACAAATTCCAGACTAAGGTGTCCATTGTAGTCCGATATTGGGGAAATATCGTCAAACACCTCTTTTAAGCCTTCTTCGACGAACCACTTATAGGAATCCTTCTGAACCTCGATCAGATTCGGCATTTCCAATACTTCTTTTCGTCTTGAATAGCTCATTCGAACACTTTTACCGGCTGGGACCGGACGTATTCTGTTTTTCTCCATCGACGTTTCACCTCTCGTTTTTTTATTGTAAACGCTTCTTTCCTCACACGCCAGGATAAAGGGTAGGCTGCCCGAATTTAGCAAGAAAATAGGCCTAATAACACACAATAGTGCAATATATTCTAACACAACCCATTTTCAAGTGTCAAGGGTTTTCTTTTCACTCAAAATGGGCTGTATCGGAACATATTGCACTACCCGATAGTCTCTCTTTATATTGTTATTGATATAGCTTGGCATAAACGATCTTATCCTTGCGGATCAGGTAGAGACACCCCAGAGCCGCCAGGATTCCCAGAGTAAGAACCATTCCCCATGCGCACACGCTGCCGAAGTTATCATACAGAATCCCGGTAAAAAAGATCACCACACCATACATTACATTTTGCAAAAATGTTCGTGCACCGTTGATCCTTCCCCTGTGGGAAGCCGGGATACGTTCCGTTATGTAGGCATCGCTTACCACCGTGACTGCGATCTCTCCCACCGTGAACAGAATGATAGAAACATAATAAAACGGCACATGTCCCAGAAAGACCAAAAATACCAGGAATCCAACCGGTATAAGCAAGGAGCCGATAAAGGTCTGCACCGTTTTTCTTACCTTCGCAAACCACCTGGTCAATACCGGAGTCAGAACAACCACCGCGATACAGTTAACACTGGTAATGGTTCCGTAAATCAGTGCTCCCTGTTCTCCATGCACCCTTCCGAGATCGAGCGGTATCATATATCCCCACTCAGAATAAGTGGTCCAGAACAATCCCATAACCAGGACATAGAACAGGATCAGTTTGTTTTCCCGGAAGATTTTCCATACCGATGCTTCTTCATCTGCCTTTTGGTATTCCTCCGAGGTTCCTTCTCCTACTTCCACGCTGATGTCTTTCACAAAAAGCAGGATCAGCAGGGTAGAACATCCAATGGCAATTCCACAGATAAGGAAGGAAAGCCATAAATAGTTTTCAAACAGGATCCCTGCGATGGTGGGCGAAGCTACCAAACCAAGGTTTGCGCCAAGATAGGAAAGAGAATATGCCCTTTCTCTGTCTTTGGTACTGGTTATATCCGCAATAAGAGACGAATACGCCGGTTGCTCCAGACTTTGGAACGCCGATGCGATCACCATCAGCACCACCGTTTTGATACTCAACGGCATAAATGCTGAGATGAGAAAGAACAGGATGGATACGGCATCCGCATAGACAATGATCATCTTTTTGTTAAATTTGTCCGCCAGTTTTCCTCCAATTATCCCCGCCGGCAAAACCGCCACTCCGGAAAGAATGGTAAACAAAGAGATCTCTGTGGCATTCATTCCTAATTTCTGGTTTAAAATGAGCGTCATTACCGGCCACACCATAGCTCCCATATTGGTCACCATCCTGCCGAGGCAGAGAATATAGTTTTCTCTTCGTAACCCCTTATACTGTGTAAAAAGATTCATGTTATCCCCCTTTCACTCATTATGATGCAAAAGAACCCCCACCTTCTGGTAGGGGTCCTCCATGTAGTCACTTAAATCAATCCAATTATTTAAGAGTAACTTTAGCGCCTTCAGCTTCAAGTTTAGCCTTGATATCTTCAGCTTCAGCCTTTTCAGCCTGCTCTTTGATAACCTTTGGAGCTCCGTCAACAACTTCTTTAGCTTCTTTTAAGCCAAGTCCTGTTGCTTCACGAACTACTTTGATAACCTTAACTTTGTTTGGTCCAACTTCTGTTAACTCAACGTCGAACTCAGTCTTCTCTTCAGCTGCGCCAGCACCGTCTCCGCCTGCTGCTGCTACAACAACACCTGCTGCTGCAGATACGCCAAATTCTTCTTCACATGCTTTTACTAATTCATTTAACTCTAATACGCTTAACTCTTTGATAGCTTCAATAAATTCTGCTGTAGTTAATTTTGCCATTTTCATTTACCTCCATTTTGGTTTTTTAAAATAAAAAATACAATGAACTCATTCTTATTCTGCTGCAGGAGTTTCTTCTGCTGCAGGTGCTGCTTCTTCTGCGTTAGCTTCCTCTGCTGCAGGCGCTGCTTCCTCTACAGGAGCTTCCTCTGCTGCAGGTGCTGCTTCACAGTTTCCAGCGCCGCCTTTTTCAGCGATCTGGTTAAGAACACGAGCAAGGTTGGTGATCGGAGACTGGATGCTTCCAAGGAATTTGGAAAGTAATTCGTCTCTGGATGGAACTAATGCGATCTGAGCGATTCCTGCCTGATCATAATAGGTTCCTTCTACTACGCCGCCCTTCAGTTCCAGAGCCGGAGCAGTTTTTGCAAACTTTGCAAGAACTCTTGCCGGAGCAGTTGCATCTTCTGTAGAAACTGCCATAGCACTCGGTCCGTCTAAATGTGGATCAAGGCTTTCGAAGTCAGTTCCCTTAAATGCAAATCTCATCATTGTGTTCTTATATACTTTATAAGAAACACCGGCTGCTCTTAACTGTCTACGTAATTCAGTATCCTGCTCAACAGTAAGTCCGCGGTAGTCAACTAACACAACTGACTGCGCGTCTTTAATCTGCTCTGAAATTTCCTGTACGATTGGTTGTTTAAGTTCTACTTTTGCCACGAATCGTGCACCTCCTTATTTTATTTTTTGCAGAAGATCCGTATGGAAACCGGAATCCTCTGCCTCCTCAGACGAGGACGAGGTTTTCACATATGAAAACCTCTCTGTCCAAAGACAGAGAGGCAAAAAATTACATACATACGTTTGTAAAATCCTCGGTAGGCCATGCAAGTTACGCCCAAGTGGCACCTACTGTCTTCGGCTGTGCTCTTTCAAACACAATGGTGATTATATCATCACTATTTATTGATGTCAATATCAAATTCAAATATACATTAAACCAGTTTGTTTACGTTCACCTTTACACCAGGTCCCATGGTAGGAGCAAGTGTAACGCTCTTTAAATACTGTCCCTTTAATGCACTTGGTTTTGCTTTGATAACGGCATCCATTAAAGCTTGGAAGTTGTCCGCTAACTGTTCTTCTGTAAAAGATGCTTTTCCAACTGGCACGTGGATAATGTTTGCCTTATCCAATCTATACTCAATCTTACCAGCTTTGATATCAGCTACAGCTTTTGCAACATCCATGGTTACTGTGCCGGCTTTTGGGTTTGGCATTAAGCCCTTCGGTCCAAGTACACGTCCTAAACGACCTACAACACCCATCATGTCCGGAGTTGCTACAACAACATCAAAGTCGAACCATCCTTCGTTCTGGATCTTCGGAATCAGTTCCTCACCACCAACGAAGTCAGCACCTGCTGCTGTTGCCTCGTCAAGTTTTTCATTCTTGGCGAATACTAATACACGTACAGTTTTTCCTGTTCCGTGTGGTAAAACAACGGCTCCACGGATCTGCTGATCTGCATGACGTCCATCACAACCGGTTCTGATATGAGCTTCGATTGTCTCGTCAAACTTTGCTACAGAAGCTTTCTTTACTAAAGAAATTGCTTCTGCTGTATCGTACTGCACAGCTCTGTCGATAGCTTTTGCAGTCTCTAAATATCTCTTTCCTCTTTTCATGAATATACCTCCTGTGGTTGTATCGGGAGAGGTCCCTCCCACTTCATTTCGATTTCGTTTCGTTGATCTTAAAAGTGTCCTTATTAGTCTTCTGCTACAGTAACACCCATGCTGCGGCATGTTCCTTCGATCATGCTCATAGCTGCCTCAATGCTTGCTGCATTTAAATCCGGCATCTTTGTTTCAGCGATCTCACGAACCTGAGCCTTGGTAATAGTAGCAACCTTAGTCTTGTTCGGAACACCGGAACCGGACTTAATGTTGCATGCTTTCTTGATCAGTACCGGAGCTGGCGGAGTCTTAGTTACGAAGCTAAAACTTCTGTCAGAATAAACGGTAATTACTACAGGGATGATCAGATCTCCCTTATCAGCGGTTCTGGCATTGAACTGCTTTGTGAACTCCACGATGTTTACACCGTGCTGTCCAAGTGCAGGACCAACTGGTGGAGCAGGTGTTGCCTTTCCAGCAGGAATCTGCAATTTGATATATCCTTCTACTTTCTTAGCCATTTGCCAATTGCCTCCTTTTAAAATTAGGTTAAAACATCTTTACATCTTTTTTACTTCTGCGAAACTTATTTCAACCGGTGTTTCGCGACCGAACATGTCAACATTGATGGTGACGCATTGTTTATGTTCGTTGATACCTGTCACTACGCCGACTGTATCTTTCCAGACACCGCCGATGACGGTAATGGTATCTCCCACTTCTACGTCGATCTCAATGTTGTCCCTTCTGATTCCGAGCGTTGCCATCTCGACATCCGTTAATGGAACCGGCTTTGAGCCAGGACCGACAAATCCTGTAACTCCTCTGGTATTTCTGACCACATACCATGTGTCATCATTCATTACCATATTAATAAGCACGTAACCGGGAAACATTTTCTTGGAAACATGCTTCCGGGCACCATTTTTGAGTTCAACAACATCCTGCATCGGAACCTGAACCTCAAGAATCTGATCCTCTAAATGCCGGTTTTCAATTGCCTTGTCAATATTCGCTTTTACCTTATTCTCATATCCTGAGTAGGTATGAACTACATACCAGCTTGCCTCTGCCATCCAACATTCTCCTTATCTTGCTTATAGATTCACTAAGATATCCACACCATACTGTACCAGATAATCCACACCTGCAATGATCAATCCCAGGATAATGGTTACTACTACTACAGCAACGGTCTGGCGGATAATGGTTTCACGAGTTGGCCAGATTATCTTGCGAAATTCTGCCTTAAGGCCAGTAAACCAGCTTGTTTTGGGAGCTTTCTTTTCTTCGCTCATTCTCATACTCCTTTACTCGCTCTAGACTATTTTGTTTCCTTATGCATCGTATGTCTCTTACAGAATCTGCAATACTTCTTTGTTTCCATTCTGTCCGGATGAGTTTTCTTGTCTTTGGTCATGTTATAGTTACGCTGTTTGCATTCTGTACATGCCAATGTGATTCTAGTGCGCACAACTTCCACCTCCACTTAAATTTCTTGCGTTTTTAGGCATAAAAAAAAGACCTACTTCCATCGCTAGTCTATAGTAGCACGGAAGACAACCGCCGTCAACTATTTTTTCAAAAACTTGTTTGGGCGGACAAGTCCTGTCTCTTCATTATCGATTCCTAAAGTATGTCTTATATACAACATCTTGGTCAAAAAGTCAAGCTTTTTTTGCATTTAGTAGGTGACTTTTGGGACATTTTGCATTATAATAGATGTGTATAAATGGACTTATTATACCCCCACGCGGATGCGTGTAATTCATGGATGAAAGGAGGGGATGTTCTATGGCAGCGATTGATACAATCTATAATTACTATCTTAGTACCTATGGCGGCAACACTGTAACCCGCTATGATACTCATAAGAAGAGTGAGCTGCGCTCTGTTTACAACAACATGGTAAAAGTGAATAAAGAAGCCCCCCTCTATAAGATCCTTGGTGTGCAAAGCGGGGATGTGTCGAAGTTTGCCATTGATATTAAAGAAAGCGCCATGAATCTGTCTAAAGCCGCTGCTGCTTTAAGCGGTGAGAACAATATTCTGGAAGGCTCCTTTAAGAAAAAAGTAGCCACCTCTTCTTCTCCTGAGGAGGTATCTGTTACTTACGTAGGTAAGGATGCCGGGGAAGAGGAACTTAACAGTTCCTTCTTACTGGAGGTTCGAAGTCTTGCAAAAACCCAGGTCAACATGGGTAACTACCTTGACAGCAACGGTCATGATATTGCTCCCGGCCTTTACTCTTTTGATTTTGAAAACACCAGTACCGCTTATGAATTCCAGTATGGTGTTTCTGAAGGAGATACTAACCTTGATGTGCAGCAGAAACTTGCCCGCCTGGTAAATACCGCCAATGTGGGAGCAGTTGCTTCTATAGATACAGACGAAGAAGGACGCAGCAGTCTGATCATCCAGTCTAAGGAAACCGGTCTTTCCGAAACAGAAGAGTTTCTGTTCCGGATCATCCCGTCCATGGACTTCAATTCCCAGGCGGCCATGAAAACACTGGGTATTGATTATGTTGCAAGACAGGCGCAGAACTCTTCCTTCCTTTTAAACGGAAATGAACATACTTCTCTTTCCAATACCTTTACCATTAACCGGGAATTTGAGGTAACATTAAACGGAATCAGCGAAGAGGGCAAGCCGGTACAGATCGGTTTTGAAAACGACCTGGATGCCATTGCCGATAATGTTGGAACTTTAGTGGAATCCTATAATCAGGCCATTGCTACGGCAGAAAAATACAACAACTCTTCCCAACACAATGTAAAACTTCTGCACGACATCACTTCTGTATCCCGAACGTTTCAGTCTGAACTGGAATCCATTGGTCTGATGGTACAGGAAAACGGATCCATTGTCATTGACCGTGGGATTTTTGATGATGCAGTGAATAACGACGATCACGATGCTGTATTCAGCAAGCTTACCAGCTTCAAAAATGCACTGGCTGCCAATGCATCCAGGATTTCCATCAACCCGATCAATTATATGAATAAAGTAGTGGTGGCCTACAAAAATCCGGGACGCGGATTTAACACTCCGTATGCCACCAGTATGTATGCCGGAATGATGTTAGACCGGTACTGCTAAGCAACAAAATACCTCCTATCACTGATGCACATGCTACTTGCACATCAGTATAGGAGGTTTTCTTATTTCATTCGTTTTTCTTAATCGGTAACCGTTACTTTCGCCCGGGTCTTATACCCATTCTGCCCGTAAATATAGATATAGCAGGTTCCTTTTTTCTTTGCAGTAATTTTTCCCGAAGACGAAACAGAAGCCACCGCTGTGTCACTGCTCTGATAACGTATGTAAGAAGTGAACTTACGCAGTTTTCCGCCGGTTTTGTAGCTAACCTTAAGCTGCTTTGTGGCTCCCACAGAAAGCGAACAACTTGTTGGACTGACTGTAAAAGTTCCCTGATTAGAATATTTTCCTCCGGTGGTCACAACATAAATCTTATATGAGGTAGAAATGGTAACCGTTTTTCCTTCTTCGGTTTTACAGGCCTTCACATAATATTTATAAGAAGTACCCTTCTTAAGCTTTTT
>JBJEKY010000070.1:8595-16006 GCA_051878875.1 Lachnospiraceae bacterium
CGGTTTTACAGGCCTTCACATAATATTTATAAGAAGTACCCTTCTTAAGCTTTTTCACCGTATAAGATGTAGCGGTTACGGTAGCCAGCTTCTTATAGCTTCCGCCGACTTTTCCACCGTAGATCGTATAGCTTTCTGCATCTTCCACCGCGTTCCAGGACAGTTTCACCGTTGTCTTTCCCGCAGAACTTTTGAGCCGCACAATGGTTCCTGACCGGTCTGTAGGTGATTGTATCTGATATCCCACTCCATAGGTTGACAGATGATCCGTGGGAATGATCAGGGAAGAAGTTGCCGTATCATAGGAAGAATTCTGCAAAAAGGTACTTATTCCATTGTCATCAGTATAAACTCCCTTGATCTTCTCGATCTCCTCGTAGGTTCCGGAAAGGTCCACTTCGCCCTTGGAATCCACCTTCTGTCTTGTATATGGGATGGTTATCGTCAGAACACCGGTTCCGAATTCTGTGATCTTGCTATCATCCGATTTCACCGCAGAAACCGCAAATACCGGCCGTTTACTATCTCCGGTAACATTTTGCAATACCATGGTCACCGCTCCCGATGCCTGCTGCTTCATGCTGTTTAATGCATTGTAATCCAAAGAGAGTTTTGCCTGTGCGGTATTGATCACCAGATTTTGGATGGAACTATTCACCAGTTTCTCCTGCACTTCCTGTGGCAGTGTTACCTCTACCTTTTTGGCTGTCACTGTCTCACTTCCGCTAATTGGGAATACATGTACCGTTACGCTGCGATCCGAAGACGCTTCGATCGCGGTTTCCACATCTGCCAATGACAACGTGATGCAGGCGGTACTTACATTTTCATCCAGCACCGGTTTTAAGGTCAGGATTCCGTTGCTGTTTTCATTTAAAGAAAGAATCTTCTCTGTGTAACTGTGTCCGCAACGACTGCAGCGATAGGTTCGCGTTCCCGCCGAGGTTGTGGTGGGTTTCACCGTAATGCTGGACACATAGTTATGTCCCAATGGTTCGATCAGTTCGCCGTTTCCCACAAAGGTATTACAGATCTTACAGTATTTATCTCCCTGATATCCGCATTCTGTGCACTTGGCACTTTTACCGTAACGATAGACAACCGAATTATGATAGCAGGAGGACTTGGTCAGGACAACGGATTTTTTGATATTCTGGTAATTGTCCTTATCCTCTCCCACATATTCGGCAGTGGCAACTACCGAGTCCCCCTTAGACTTAATCTCTTTCTTGGCATCGGTTTCGTTCCATATCCAGTTCTCCGGGAGCACCACATCTCCCACACATTTGCATCCGTATCCCACACTCATGTCCCGGGGTGTGTTGGGGGCATCTGTGAGCTTATTAACTGTTACCGTAATACTGTCTCTCAGGATGTCATAGTTCACGGTATCATACGGTAAGAAATAGTACTCATACTTGGTTTTTCCGCTGTCTGCTACGGACGGCTTAATGGATTTGTTCTCCCAGTAAAATGTTCCGCTGCAGTTGGCCACACCACCGGAAAACTGCGCTTTTTCCAATGAATCTCCCACTGTGATCGCAGTGATCGTAGGTTTGGTAGTAATCTTGGGTGTCGCCTTGCTGACTTTGATGGTCACGGTGCAGGACACCTCATTATAATCCGCGGAATCCGTTGGTTTAAAAATACAGGTATAGCTGCTGACATTGACGCTGGGTATCTGACTGGGGTTGGCGAATTCCCATTTTCCGGCCACACTTACCGTCTTTCCTGCCTCCACCCAGCTTCCGTTGGCGCTCTTAAGGCTGATGCTGCTTAACGGCTTGCTGGCATCATAGGTCAGATCCGCAACGGTAGGAGTCGCCACGATGGGAGTGGCCTTTCTTATATTTACGGGAACCGTCTTTTTCACCGTTTCGTATTTATTGGTATTGGTCGGTGTAAACGTATAAGACAGACCGCTATTTTCCACTTTAATAGCCGACGTTCCTTTGTCATCCCAGCTAAAGGTTCCGGGGACCGTGGCTCCTGTCACAGGATCCGTAAACTTTGCAGTATAGCCGATATCGTTCACCGTAACACCATAGGTTGCGGAGGACGTGGTTACATTGGCCTTCGGAATAAGTTGGTCTATAGTGACCTTAAGACTTACTTCATACGTAGTTGTATCACTTAATGTAATAGTAATATCTAACGTCTGGCTGGTACCGATTGCTGACGCTGCAACCTTATACCTAATCTCTCCGGATGCAGTCACCAAATTATCAGTCTCATATTGTATCAGCCCTGTTGTTCCTGCGGTAGTGCGTTCGCTATAACCGGTTACTGTTCTCCCTCCCAGATTCGGTACATTCTGTGTCATTGTATTTCCCGCCGAGCCGTCCGTCCAGAAGGTTTGCTCTATAGTAAGATCAGCCGCCCTGGCCTCTAACACAGACTGCGGCAGTGGTAGTGCTCCAAGGCTTATGATCAGCACCATGCAGGCAGCTGTTATGATATTTCTCCAATTTTGCTTTGGTGTTTTATTTCCCATTTCTGCCGCTCCTCTCCAGTATATTGCGGGCTACACTACCCCAGGTGAGGCTGGTAACATCCGCCTGTTTTACACCGGCTCTCCTGTTCGCTATCTGAACAAACATTGCTTCGGTAAGTTGTTTTTCATACTCCGGAAGTTCTTCCGGCACCGGTTCTCCCGGTTTCTGCATTCGTGGCAATTTCACAAACTCAATCGCTGCGTCCGGAACACGTCGTTGTATCCACTCCGGCACACCGGTCCAATCTGCTGCCACCGCCAGACATCCGCAGGCCATGGCTTCGATCAGCGTTAATGGTAAGCCTTCGTAAAACGACGGCAGTACAAAAATATCGCAGGCACGATACAGTTTTGCCAATTCTTCCTGCACAAGTTTTCCCGTAAACACGATCTCCAGATTTTGCGGATTGCGCTTTCTATATATATCGGCCTGTATTTTCAGGTCGTTCAGTTCTTTTTCATCACCGTTTCCTCCGGCAAGATACAGTTTCACCGCCTGCCGGTCTGCCAAATCTGCCACACTTCGCAGCAAACTTGCCACACCCTTGGCCTGAGAAACTTTTCCGGCAAAACACAACTGCACGGGTTCTGCTTCTTTCAAAGCATTTTCTCCCATTTCGGATCCCTTAAAAAACAGTGCATCATTATATCCTGCTCCCAGGATCTCCACTTTTTCTTTGGAAATACCGAAGATATCCACGATTTCCTGCTTTTGTCCACTATGCAGGGCAAAGCAGCCATCCAGGTTGCAGACCATTTCACGGATAAAGTCTTTCTTTAACTCATTTTTTTGAAATTGTCGAAGACAGGTACTGTGACAAAGTCCATAAACCGGAATCTTTTGCGCCCCCTCATGGCAAAGCTGTTTTACACAGTCCACAGTTAACGCTGTCACCAGATAAAGATGGTGACACAGGATCAAATCCGGTTTAAAATCCAAAATAACCTGCCTGATCCGTTTGGAAAAAGCCTCGCAGAATTGCTGCTGCATTTCCTCCGTCAGATCACAATACCTGGTGTTATCGTACGGCATCACATCTGACATCCCCACTACCGGAAACGGAAGCTCGTCGGTCCGGAAATAAACCGGATAAAAAGCACATCCTTCCGGTAATGCCACCGCATCCTTTAATTCTACACCGGCGATTACGGCCTGTTGGTGTCCCGCTTTATTCCAGGCCTTCACCAACTCCGTAAGGTATACTCCGCTTCCGGTACTATTGGGTTTTTGTGCAGTGATACTTAAGATTCGTTTCTTCATGGCAGATCCTAACCTGTCTTTCGTTTATTTCCCGGTCTCTTTGCTTCTATCTATACTTCATAATCCAGGCAGCTTCTGGTAGCGGTATAAGGTCTTACTTTGCTGTCCGCTACAGTCACATGCTCCGGATGCACGGAATAACCCTTTAAACTGGCCGCATCTTCAAACGTAGAATCTAACATCAGATCTGCTGTTGAGCTTGGCAATCCGTTGGTATTAACCCGGATATCCACAAGGCCCGGAATTTTTCCGTTCAAAGACTCCAATCCTTCTTTGATCCCGGCTTTGATCTTCTCTTTTTCTTCTCCCTGATATTCTTCCTTGATCGTCCATAAAATCACATGTTTTACCATTTTCTCTTCCTCCTGCCCGTTCATTTTGCGTTGAAAATCTGCGTTGTCCTCTTTCATTACTTACTATAAATTCTCAATCATCCGGATCAGTTCATCAAAACCGCCCTGGGGATATTCCGAAATATCCTCGTTCTTTCGGTTGATCATATGATCCGTTAATAAAAACACATCCATTCCCAGGGTTTTGGCGATCATATCCTCGCCCACATCGTTCCCGATCATAACGCATTCCTCAGGTGTCAATCCCTGACGCTCCATAATCTCCCTGTAATACTCCGGATTGGGCTTACAGAATCCAATGTTTTCATAGGTAGTGATTAATTCGAAATCTTCTGCATTTAATCCTGCCCATTGGATCCGGCTATAGGTTGCCACCGCCGGAAAGATCGGATTGGTAGCAAGGATTACCCGCAGACCTTTTTCTTTGGCAATGCAGATTACTTTTGCAGCGCGCTCATCATATCCACAGGCACTTTTTGCATTTTGAAACTCTTCTTTATAAAACGCTTCAAAAACATCGTAATCTTCCAGGGCTTTTTCTCCGAATATTTGGGAAAAGCGTTCCCAGAAAACCTTTTCATTGGTTTTGCTGCCATCATTTTTCACCATAGCTGCGGTTCCTGCCCACACACCATCGATCAACTTATCTTTCTCATATCCATAGGTTGCCATTTTCTCTGCCAAATAACGGAAATAGACCCTGGTAAATTCGTCATTGTCCATGGGCAATAGCGTTCCGTCCAGATCAAATAACAGTGCTGTTTTTCTTTTCTCCATATTTCCTCCAAAACTCTAGGATAAGTATACCAAACTTCGGCCAAATTTAAAACTATGGAAACAGGATTTTACAAAAAGGCCGATGTGACATGCACACCGGCCTTGGAAACTATTTTACTTTTACCGTTACACTTGTGGCATAACTTCCGTAATATGTTGAATCATTATAGGTCTTATACGCACGGACACGATATTTATAGTTCTTACCGGAGGTCCGTCCGGTATCTGTATAAGTAACGTTAGAATATCCCTTTAGTGTTGTGAGCAGTACCCACTTTTCGTTTGCACTGTCATAACGGTACACTTTATAGCCGGTTGCCCTGCTTACCTTGCTCCAGGTCAGGGTGACGGTCTTCTTACTAGTCGAAGTTCCTGCAAGATCCGTTACCTTTCCGGGTTTAGTCATTCCTGCCGTAGCGTCAGAATAAAGACCAAACACAGTTGCATCATGGAAGGTTTTGTAGCCCCGGACTCTGTACTGATATTCTGTCGCTGTAGACAGCTTGGTATCCGTATAAGTCAATGTTGTATTATCTGTTAGGGTTTTCAACAGCTTCCAGCTGTCTGATGATTTCTCATAACGGTACACTTTGTATCCGTCTACCCCTGAGACTTCCTCCCAGGTCAGGGTCATTTCCGTGGAGCTTGCCGGTTTTACCGTGAGCTTTGTCACCTTGGCAGGTTTGGTTGTTCCCTCAGTAACATCAGAATAAAGACCGTAAATGGTTTCCTCATTATATGTTTTATATGCACGGACTTTATATTGATATTCTCCTGATGCTGAAAGACCACTGTCAGAATAGCTTACCGTTGAATTTCCCTCTATTGTTTTGAGCAGTTTCCAACTATCTGAAGCTGCATCATAGCGGTATACTTTATATCCGGTTGCCCGTGATACTTTGTTCCAGTTCAACGTTGTTTTGGTAGTGCTTGCCGTGCTTACGGAAAGACCTGATATTTTCAGTGGTTTGGTGATAGTAGTCAACGTATTGGAATAACTGCTCCAATACTTTGTTCCGTTCACTGTCTTATATGCTTTCACCCTGAACTGGTACTCTGTACAGGAAGTTAGTCCGGTTACCTGATAGGATGTAGCACTTCCATCCTCTACCTGTCCAATCTGCTTGTAGGAAGAAGAATCCTTATCATATTGGTAGATCCGATAACCGTCTGCACCGTTCACCGCACTAAATCCAAGGGTCAATGTATTGGAAGTACGACTCTTCGTGCCAAGATCTGCGATCTTTGCCGGTTCGGTAGCAACATCCAATATGTCAGAGTAGCTTCCAAAATAGCGGGTACCGCCAATCATCCAATAGCAACGCACCTTATATTTATACTCGGTTCCCGGTTCCAGAGAAGTATCCGTAAATGTAGTATCTGCAACATCGCCAACCATTTTGTAGCTTCCGCTTTCCGGATTATAACGATATACCCGGTAGTTTTTCGCATCTCCGGTATCAGACCACTGTAGCTGAACAGTATCTGAAGTCTGATCCACTAATTCCAGATTCTCTGTCTTTATAGCAGTATTTTTGTACCAGTAATTACAATCCAGGTTTCCACTGTATCCGCTGACTCTTCCGGAACTGGTAAACTGCCAGAACTCGTAAGGATATGTAATGTCAGCGTAGGGTACAGCCGTTCCGGTAGACAGATAATTGCTGGTGGTTGTTTTATTATATCTTGCCAGCCAGATCGGATAACTCTTTGCCAGAGTCGCCGTATTCAGATGACTTTTACACATGGTGTAATTCGCGTAGATCATTGGCTGATAACCTGCCTCTTCAATGATCTGGCAAAAGGCTTTACAGATGTTTGTCATCTGGGTTTTGGTCAGTGCACCGCTTTTCAGCCTTGTTCCGAATTCGTAGTCAAACACCACCGGCAGTGTAATATCCCAATTCTGTTTATCCAGAATTTTTAATACATATTCTGCCTCTTCTTTTGCCTCTGCTACCGTCAGCGCCTGGGAATAAATATACACACCAATGTTAATATTATTTGCCAATGCATTTTCAATATGAGACTTTGCAGAAGTATCTTCGTATAAAGTACCACTGCCATTTCTGGCGGCTACACGCACAATGGCAAAATCGATTCCGTCTGCATGCGCTTTTGCCCAGTCGATCTTCGTATTCAAATGATTCTCATCGCTCTGCCACCAGGACACATCCAGCCCTTTGAACAGTTTATAATTCTTCAGAGTATTGTTGTGATAGTAAGTCGTGGTGACCGTCTTTTTCTGGGAAGAACTGTACACCTTACTGGTAGAGGTAAAAGAATTCGCCACCAGCATTTCTGCCGAAGTTGCCGCAGCCACATACTCCACCGGGGCTATTATCATCAGTACTGCCAAAAGCAGACAAAGAATTGATCGTAATGTTTTCTTCATAATATCCTAGCATCCTTTTCCCGTTTTTTACTTAAAAAGCACATCGTCATTAGTCTAACACAGAATCGGTTTATTTTCCATGAAAATTAGCTGTTCTTGTCATCTTATGTAAGTCTAACGCATTAGACCTG